>NZ_JBJHAQ010000001.1:0-256818 GCF_054051115.1 Modestobacter sp. SYSU DS0904
GCCAGCAACGACGACCGCACCGCCCTCTTGCCGACCTGGTTGAACCACTACAACCTGAACCGGCCCCACCTCGGCATCGGCGGACGCTCACCCATCGACCGCGTCAACAACGCTGCGGGTCAGTACATCTAGCCCGGTGCTCGTCCCCGCCGCTGCGGACGGGCCCGACGGGCGGAAGCGCGCTGGCGCGCGGCGCGCGGGTCGGCGAGTGTGGGCAGTCCGTGGCCCAGCTCAGCGAAGAGGCGAGGACGCATGACGGTCGACACCGGGCAGGTCGGGAACGGCGACGCGGGGGAGTACCACCCGGGCCGGCCCGAGGGCTACTCCACCGACGGCGCCCTGCGCCTCGAGGAACCAGCGGCGGAGGAGGGGCTGGGCACGGTGCACGAGCCGGCCCGGGACACCCCGGTGTACGCCGAGACCGACGTCCTGGTCGTCGGCGGTGGGCCGGCGGGCTGTGCCGCGGCGATCGCTGCCCGCCGGGCCGGCGCCCGGGTCACCCTGGTCGAGCGCTACAACCACCTCGGTGGGCTGTCCACCGGCGGGCTGGTGATCTGGATCGACCGGATGACCGACTGGACGGGGTTCCCGGTGATCTCCGGGTTCGCCTCCGAGATCCTCGACCGGCTCCCGGCCGATGCGGTCGCCGGCGCGCCGCCCGAGCTGTGGGGCTCGACGGACCCGGACCACGTCGCGCACTGGCAGGAGCGGCTCGGCGCGGCCCGCGAGACCGTGACCTGGTCCCCGATGATCGACCCCGAGTGGCTGAAGACGGTCTCCGCCGAGCTGGTGCACTCCGAGGGCGTCACCCTGGTGCTGCACTCCTGGGTGGTCGGCACCCTCCGGGAGGGCCGCACCGTCACCGGCGTGCTGTTCGAGAGCAAGGAGGGCCGCCGCGCGATCACGGCGAAGGTCGTCATCGACGCCACCGGCGACCTGGACGTCTGCGCCGGCGCGGGCGTGCCGTTCGAGTCCGACGTCGACAGCGAGGACAGCCCCGTCGCGCACTGCCTGAACACCAGCTGGATGTGGGCGGGGGTGGACTTCGGCCGCTGGCTGGAGTTCCGCCGCACCGACCCGCGCGGGCACACGGCCCTGATGGCCGCCGCCCGCGAGGCGCTGGGCTACGTCGAGCGGCCCTTCGTGGGCTGGCGGGACGACGTGGCGGTGTTCCTCGGGCCCCGGCTGTCCGGCTACAGCGGCCTCAAGGTCGCCGACCTCACCGCGGTCGAGCTCGAGTCGCGGCGGCGGATGCTGGCGCACCTGGAGTTCTTCCGCGCGCACGCGCCGGGCTTCGAGCGGGCGTGGCTCATGCTCTCGGCCCCGCAGCTCGGCATCCGGCACACCCGCCGGCTGATCGGCCGGCACAAGATGAGCCGGCCGGAGTGGATGGACGCCGTCGTCCACCCGGACGAGATCGGCGTCTCCCCGTCGCCGTCCCAAAAGTACGCCAACATCTCCGTGCCCTACGGCGCGCTCGTCGCGCGGGACCTGGACAACGTCCTCGCCGCGGGGCGCCACGTCGCGAGCGACCCCGCCACGCAGGCGTTCATGCGGGAGATCCCGCAGTGCTGGATGACCGGGCAGGCCGCCGGGGTCGCCGCCGCGCTGGCGGTGGCGACGGGGACGACGACCGCGGCGGTCGACGTCGGCCTGGTGCAACGCGAGCTGCTCCGTCAGGGGGCGCACCTGCGGCCGGCGCCGGAGCGGGTCCCCGCGGGGTGACGCCGGGCCGGGGCCGGTCGTCGGCCGGCCCCGGCTCAGCCGAAGTAGGCGAAGGTGCGGAACTCGATGCTGTGCCGTGGCACCGCGCCGGGGACGGCGGGGTCCGGGAACGCGGTGTGCGGCGCGGGTCCCGCCGCACCGCGGTCGGTGTCGCCGAGCTTGATCAGCAGCACCTCGTCCCGGGTCATCCCGGGGAAGTACCACCACTGCTGCGCCGGGTCGTGGTGGATCTTCCAGCTGCTGCCCACCGGCCTGAGGTGGTCGACCGGACCGAACGGGTCGGCCGGCAGCTCGTCGACGAAGTAGGTGGTGATCGCCGCGCCGTCGTCCGGGGCGATGGTGCGGGAGTCGCACAGCGCCAGGGGCCAGTCCTGCGGCGGCGGGCTGAACACCCGCCAGGTGCTCGTCACCACCGCCCGCCGGAACCCGGGGCCGTCCGGGAAGTGCCGTGCGTGGGCCCGGGCCACCATGCCGGGGACGTGGTCCGGGGCGTAGTCGACGTGCACCCCGCCGGCCGGCGGCTGCGCGCCGTGCTCGGCCGGGGCGACCGAGCGGCGCAGCTCCCACCCCCGGGAGAGGACCTGGTCGGCGCCCAGCTGCTCCTGCACGAACCGGCAGACCTCGGGGACGTAGACCGACTCCAGCTGGGCCGGGTCGGTGAAGTCGGTGACCGCGCTGCGGTGGCCGAGGACCTGGAAGCCCTGGACGTCGAGGGCGAAGGAGTGCTGGACCGGGCGGCCGTCGCGGATGGTCACCGGGTGCTGCTCGCTGCGCGCGGTGGCGACCCGGTCCGCGGGCGCGATGAACTGCCGGCGGACCGTGGACCGCGGGTCGAGGAAGCTCAGCTCCGTCCGGACGGTGGGCAGCGCGCGCTCGGTCATCGGCGCCGATCCTCCTCCCGGACCCGCCGCCGTGCCACGGTGTGCCGGGCCACCGGTGCCCGGACCCGCCCGCTCACGAGCCGAAGTCCAGGGTCACCGACCGGCTCACCGGGCGGGCCCGGCAGGTGAGCACGGCGCCGGCCGCCACGTCGGCAGCGCTGAGCTGGTGGTTGGTCACCATCTCCACCTCGCCGTCCACGACCCGGGCGCGGCAGATCCCGCACATGCCGCCCAGGCAGGAGAACGGCACGTCGGCCCCCACGGCGCGCGCGGCGTCGAGCAGCCAGGTGGACCGGGGGACGGTCGTGGTGACCGCCGCACCGCCGGACAGCACCCGCACCGTGCTCGTCCCCGCCACCGGCGCCACCGCGGTCGGCGCGACGTCGAACAGCTCGGTGTGCACCCGCCGGTGCGGCACCCCGAGCGAGGCAAGGACCGGACGCAGCGTGCCGACCAGCCCTTCGGGCCCGCACAGCCACACCCCCGTCATCCTCGACAGCGACCCGTCCGCCGCGAGCAGCCGCCGCCAGTCGTCCGCCGACGGGCGGCCGGCGCCCGGCGTCCGGGTCCACACGCGGGCCACGGAGAACCGCCCGGCGTGCTCGGCCAGGAGCTGGTCGACCTCGGCGCCGAACAGCTGGCTCGACGGTTCCCGGTCGACCCGGACCAACCGGATCCGGGCCCGCGGGTCCCGGAGCCGGCTGGCGATGACCGACAGCACCGGGGTGATCCCCGCCCCGGCGGCCACGAAGAGCGCGTCGCCCCCCGGGGCGCCCGCGCCGAAGGAACCGGCGGGTTCGCCGACCTCGACCACGTCCCCGGCCGCCAGCCCGCGCACGAGCCAGGAGGACACCTGCCCGCCCCCGGGGCGCTCGCGCACCCCGATGCGGAGCGGACCCCCCACCGGCGCGCAGATGGAGTACGACCGGCGCAGTTCCGTGCCGTCCACCCGCATCCGTACCGCGACCCACTGGCCGGCCCGGAAGGCGAAGCGGTGCCGGAGGGCAGCCGCCACCTCGAAGGTGACGGCTGCCGCATCCGGGCCCAGTCGCTCCACCCGGGCGACCGGCAGGGGGTGGAAGATCAGGACAGACCCCACAGCTCCCGGTACACCTCGGTGTAGGTGTCCCCACCCCACAGCGACTCGTCGTCGAAGCTGGACTGGTCCACCTCGACCGAGTCGATGTTGGAGGAGTCGAAGGCCCGGCTGGGGCCGGTGGAGCTCTCCAGCGGCTCGGCGCCGGTCAGCATCCGCAGCACCTGGTCGGTGACCGCCCAGCCCGCCCAGCGATCGCTGCCGAGGGCGTCGTAGGCCTGCTGACCCGAGGCGACGCGCTCCAGCGAGGCGATGTCGCCGATGGCGCTGACCACCTTCACGTCGGTGCCGGTGGGCGCGTTCTGCAGCCCCTGCAGGATGTAGCTGACGTTGGCGTCGAACTCCGAGACGATGTAGTCGATGTCCGGGTTCTGCAGCAGCGCGGTGCTGACCTGGCTGCCCAGCTGCGACAGCTGGGAGGCGGTGGTGGTCGTCACCGTCGTGGTGCAGTCCGGGCAGACCTCCTCGAACCGGGGGATGAGCCCCTCGTCGATGTAGGCCCGCTGCTGCGGGCTGTCCACCTGCGCGACGACGAGCACGTCGGCCTCGCCACCGGAGTCGACGGTCACCCAGTCGGCCATGTCGGTGATGATCTGGTCGCCACCGGTGGCGAGGTAGGCCAGCTCCGCGGTCCCGGGAGCGGCCTCCTGCCCGCTGACGAGGATCGAGATGCCGGCCTCCTGGAGCTGCGCGACGCCCTGCGCGGCGAGACCGAGCGGGATCTGCTCGAGCACGACGACGTCGACCTCCTGGGCGAGGGCCTGGTTGATGCAGGCCGCCACGCCGGCCGGGTTGAACTTGCCGTCGCAGGAGCTGGCCTCCATGCCCACCTCGCCGGTGGCCTCCTGCACCGCCGCGAAGACCGACTGGAACGCCGGGATCTGCAGCGAGATGGGGATGTAGAGCAGCTTCTTCCCCGCGACCTGGTCGACCCCTTCGAGCGCCGGCCCGGGGGCGGTGAACGGCTCCGGGACGGCGAGGTTGGCCTCGACCGTCGCGAGGGCCTCGCTGTTGACCTCCGCGGTGGGGGCGCTGGTGCCCGAGCCGTCCGCGGCCGCCGCGGAGTCCGGCTCGTCCGACGACGAGCAGGCGGCCGTCAGAAGCAGCGTCCCGGCGCAGGCGAGAGCGGTGAGGCCTCGGACCACGGCGGTGTGGCGAGGAGGTGTCGACATGGGGATCCCTTTCAGAGGTGGTGCGGGAGGGGAGGGGGAGGGGCGTCAGAACCGGGCCTTGCGCCGCCGCAGCAGCGTCGACACCGTCACGGCGACGACGAGCGAGCCGCCGAAGAACACGTCGCTGATCCAGCCGGTGAGGCCGAGCAGCTGGAGCCCGACGATCCCGGTGGCCAGGAAGAACACCGCGATCCAGGTGCCGAGCGGGTTGAACCGGCCGGGGAAGAGGATCGCCGTGCCGAGGAAGGTGGCGGCCAGCGCCGGGAGCAGCTGGATGCCGGAGCTGGTCGGGTCGAAGCCGCCGATGTTGGCGGCCAGCAGCACCCCGGCGAGCCCGGCGATCGTGCCGGAGAAGGTGAATGCCCCGAACCGCATGCGGTTGACCCGGATCCCGGCCAGCCGGGCGACCTCGCGGTTGGCGCCGACGAACGCCATGTGCCGGCCCAGCGGGGTGACGTGCAGGACGTAGGCGAAGGCCAGCGTGAGGGCCACGCCGTACCAGAAGAACAGCGGCATCCCCAGGAACCGGTCGGTGACGATCTCACCGAAGGACACCGGCAGCCCGGTCACCGTGCTCATCCCGGAGATCCACAGCGCGACGCCCTGCAGGGCGGTCGCCACGCCGAGCGTGGTGATGATCGGATCCACGCCCAGGACGACGACGATGACGCCGTTGAGCGCGCCGGCCAGGGCTCCCAGGAGCAGGGCGAAGGCCACCGCGGCGGGCAGGCTCCAGCCCTGCTGGGCGTACATGACGGTGACCGTCACGCCGGTCATGCCCATCACGCCGGCCACGGAGAAGTCGAACTCGCCCACGCAGAACGGGGCCAGCACGGCCATGCAGAGGAACACCAGCTGGCCGTTCGCGCCGAAGATGATGTTGAACGTGCCCTCGCGCAGGAACAGGTCCGGGTTGACCAGCGCGAAGACCGCGGCCATGGCGGCCCACAGCAGCACCACCGCCCAGCGGCGGAGGAGATCACCGCCGGACATCCGGCGACCGGTACGCGCCGGAGAGCCGGCGGGGGCCGGCGCACCAGCGCTCGAGCCGGGGCCGGCGGTGTCCACGGCGTCGGGGCGGTCGGTGCCGGAACGGTCGGCTGCGGAGACGGACGTGCTCATGCGGACTGCCCTTCGGTGATGGTCTCGGTCTGGAAGACGGCGTCGAGGACCTGGTCGGCGGTCAGCGGTGCCCGCAGCTCGCCGCGCACCGTCCCGCCGTCCAGGACGAGGACGCGGTCGCAGACGGTGGTGAGGTCCTCGTTGTCGATGGAGGAGACGAGGACGGCCGCACCCGCGGCGGCGGCCTCGCGGATGCTGCGGAGGATGTCCCGCCGGGCGCCGACGTCGACGGCCTGGGTCGGCTCGTGGAGCACCAGCACCCGGGGGCCGGCGACCAGCCACTTGCCGAGCAGCAGCTTCTGCTGGTTGCCCCCGCTCAGTGCGGCCACAGGGAGGTCGCCCCGCGGGGGCGTGATGCCGAGCTGCCCGACCACCCAGGCGAACTCGTCGCGCTGCCAGTCGGAGGTCACCCGCCACGGACCGCTGCGGGCCCGCACCCGGGGCAGGGACAGGTTGTCCTGCGCGCTCATCGTCACCGCGAGGCCCTGCCGCGCCCGGTCCTGGGGGACCAGCGCGAGCCCGGCGTCGAGCAGCGCCCGGGGGCCGGCGTCGGCCAGGTCGATCTGCTCGTCACCCACCCGGACGCCGCCCCGGCCGGAGCTGACCCCGGCCAGCACGTAGGGCAGCTCGTCGTGCCCGGCCCCGGTCGTCCCGGTCACGCCGACCACCTCGCCCGCGCGGACGGTCAGGTCCAGCCCGTGCAGGGTCGGCGACGTCACGCCCCGCAGCTCCAGCACCGCGGCACCGGGCCGGGTGGGCACGGCGTCGTGCAGCGCCCGGGTGTCGGCATCGGCGCCGAGCATCAGCCGGGTGATCTCCCGGCGGCTGGTCTGCGCGGTCGGGATGCCGGCCGCCGCCACCCGCCCGTCCTTGAGCACGGTGACCCGGTCGGTGAGGGCGATGACCTCGTCGAGCTGGTGGCTGACCAGGAGGATCGCGGACCCGGCCGCCGCGAGCTCGCGCACCGTCGCGTAGAAGCCGGTCAGCACCTCGCGGGGGAGGGACTGGGTGGCCTCGTCGAAGACCAGCACGCCGCCGTCGCCGCTGTTCTGCAGGGCACGGGCGATGGCGACCAGTGCCCGGTCCGCGGGCGGCAGCGCGGAGACCAGCGTGTGCGGGTCGATGTCGGAGCGCAGCCGGGACAGCGATGCGGCGACGGCCCGCGCCTCCAGGTCGCGGCGCACCCGCCGGCTGAACCGACCGCGCCGGTAGCGGCCGACCCGGACGTTGTCCAGCACGGTCTGGCTGTCGACCAGACCCAGGTCCTGGTGCACGAAGGCGACGCCCAGGGCGTCCAGCTGCGCCACGCTGAGCGGCAGGGGGTGCCGCTCCCCGCGGCTGACGACGGAGCCGGTGTCGGCCCGGTGCAGCCCGGACAGCACCTTGATCAGCGTGGACTTGCCCGAGCCGTTCTGGCCGACCAGGCCGTGCACCTCACCGGGGTGCAGCGCGAGGCTGACGTCGTCGAGCACGCGGGCCGGGCCGAAGCTCTTGGACACCGAGGCCATGGCCAGCGTCGGCTCGGCCGCCGGCGCGGCGGGAGCGGTGCTGCGGTGGACGGGTGCGGACGGCATCGTGTGCACCTGCGACCTCCATTCGGTAGGGGCGGTGGTCCCGGCGATGTGACCCGGGCTACACCGGGGCTCAGCATGGGGACCGGGGGGCGGCGTCCGGAAACGCCGTTCGGATATGGCCGGCCATCAGCGCGGCGGATGACCGGCCGGGCCGCGGGCAGCCCGCAGGGAGCCGGCAGCCGCCTCGGTGGGGCGGCTGCCGGCTCGCGCGGTGCTGCTGGGCTGCGCCGGGTCGGCGCAGCCCAGGGTTCAGGCAGGTCGGCTCAGGCCGGCGGGTTCAGGCGAGGCAGGTGAGGGGCCGGCCGCCGTTGAAGGCGACCATGTCCTGCAGCGCGGCCATCACGTCCAGCGGCCGGCCGCGTTCCCCGGGAGCGCCGGAGAGGTCGGCATAGGCGCGGTGCAGGTTGCCCACGATGCGCTCGGGGTCGCTGAGCTCGGCGAACCGGCCGAGGTCGGTGGCCCGGGCCAGCTCCAGCGGCGTGACGCCCGCCGCCAGCCCCTCCCGGGCCAGGCTCGCCACGAAGTGCAGGTAGGCCAGCACGTCGTCGATCACCTCCGGCCCGGTGACCGGGCCGTGGCCGGGCACGATCGTGCGCGCCCCCAGTGGCCGGACGAAGCGCTCCAGGACGTCGATCGCCCCCAGGACCGAGCCGGAGAGCAGGAACGGCGTGCCGCCGTTGAACAGCAGGTCGCCGGCGAAGAGCACCGAGCGGTCCGGGATCCACACCACGACGTCGTTGGTGGTGTGCGCCGGCCCGCCGCTGTGCACGACCTGGCACTCCAGGTCGTCCGACCACAGGGTGACCCGGTCGCGGAAGGTCAGGAACGGCGGCGCCAGCGAGAGGTCGCCGTAGTCGACGGGCGACCAGATCGGGCCGTTGCCCACCTGGCCGAGCGCCAGCACCTCCCGGCGGGCGTCCTCGTGGGCGACGATCGTGGCCCCGGTGAACAGCGAGTTGCCCGCGGTGTGGTCGGGATGGCTGTGCGTGTTGACCAGCGTCCGCACCGGCGCCGGGCTGCGCTGCGCGATCGCCCCGAGCAGGTCGCGGGTGCGCCGCTCGGTGGAGGCGGCGTCGATCACGCTCACCCCGTCGCGGCCGACGAGGAAGCCGGCGTTGTTGATCATCCAGCTGCCGTCCGGCTGGACGAAGGCGAAGACGCCGTCGGCGACCTCCTCGGCGCGGCCGGGCCCGAGGGCCAGCCGGTCGATCGCGTGGTGGGCGCTCATGCCGTCCGCCAGGGCGCGATCGGGTGGCGGGCGGCCCCGGGCACGATGCGGTTGCGGGTGCCGCCCAGGCCCTCGACGGACGTCGTGACGACGTCGCCGGGGCGCAGCGGTGGCAGGTGGTCGCGGCCGTGCCGTCCCCACAGCTCGGCGAGGCAGCCGTTCTGGCAGGTGCCGGACCCCAGCAGATCGCCCGGGCGGACGACGGCGCCCCGGGAGGCGTAGGCGACCAGGGACTCGAACGTCCACGCCATGTTGGCCAGGGTGTCCCCGCCGATGAGCTCGTCGTTGACCCGGACCTCCATCCGCAGGTCGTAGGACGGCCCCGACCGGTGCGGCGCCAGCTCGTCCGGGGTGACGAAGAACTGCCCGAGGGTGGTGCTGCCGTCCTTGCCCTTGGCCGGGCCCAGCCGCATGCGCATCTCGTGGAACTGCAGGTCACGGGCGGAAAAGTCGTTGACGACGACGAACCCGGCGATGTGCGCGGCCGCGTCCTCGACGGCGATGTCCCGGCCAGCCGCGCCGATCACCGCGCCCACCTCGAGCTCGAAGTCGAACAGCTCGCAGCCCGGCGGCACCGGCACGTCGGCATGGGGGCCGGCGATCGCGTAGGGGTTGGAGAAGTAGAAGGTGGGGATCTCGAAGAACTCCGGGGCCACCCCGCCCTCGGCGTTGCCGTTGCGGGAGATGCCGTTGGCGTGCTCGTAGAACGTGGAGAAGTCGCGGAAGGTCGGCGGTGCGAGCGGCGCGAGCAGCTCCGCCCCCGCCAGCCCGACGACGTCCGCCCGGGACCGCAGGGCGGTGTCGGCGGCCTCGGCCAGGCGGCCCGCGGTGCCGATCAGCTCCGGCAGCTCCACCCCCGGGATCAGGCCGACGAGCTCCTCGCCGTCGACGACGGCCAGCCGGGGCCGGCCGCCGCTCGCGTGCTTCGCGATCCTCATCGTGCTGCCTCCGCGGTCTCGGGAAGGGCCACCGGGGCGTCGAGCCCGAGCAGCCGGGCGGCGTTGCCACCGCGCACGGCCTCGGTGGTGGCGGCGTCCAGCCCGGCCGCCTCGAGCCGGTCGACGGGGTCCTCGACCCCCATGTCGAAGGGGTGGTCGCTGCCCAGCGTGACCTGGGTCGGGCCCATCACCGCTACGAGGTGGCGCAGCTGCTCGGCGTCGTAGACCAGGGAGTCGACCCAGGTGCGGCGCAGCAGCTCGCTCGGCGGCACCGAGGTGGTCCGGGCATCGCCGCGGACCCGCCAGGCGTGGTCGGCCCGGACGGCGTAGCTGCCCAGGTAGCCGCCGCCGTGCGCGGACCAGATCCGTAGCCGCGGGTGGCGCTCCAGCAGCCCGGAGAAGACGATCCGGGAGAGCGCCAGCGCGGTCTCCGTGGGGTTGCCCACCGTGTTGAACAGGTAGTAGGCGTCCAGCCGCTCGCCGAGCGTGCACCCCCAGGGGTGGACGAGCACCGCCGTGCCCAGCTCCTCGGCGGCGGCCCAGAACTCCGCCAGCGAGGGGTGGTCCAGCTCGCGGCCGGGGCCGGCGGAGGTGGAGATCTGCACCCCGCGCAGCCCCAGGTCCTGCGCGCCGGTGCGCAGCTGCTCGACCGCCAGGTCCGGTTCGTGCAGCGACACCGTGCCGATCGGCAGCAGCCGGTCGGGGGCCTGGTCGCAGTACGCCCGGACCCCCTGGTTCGTCGTCGCGACGAACCGGTCGGCCAGCTCGCGGTCGGCCCAGTGCGCCGGTGCCGGCATGGGGCTGACGACCTGCAGGTCGACCCGGGCGGCGTCCATCGCGGCCAGCCGCAGGTCCAGACCGGTCAGCCGCGGCATCAGCTGGGCGAGCTGGCCGATGTTGTACTGCAGCGACGCCGGTCCCAGCGTGGCGGCGTCGGTGCGCCGCTGGTCGGCCAGGCCGGGCTGCCCGTCGAGCAGGGCGTCGACCTGGGGGAGGGCGACGTGCGCGTGCACGTCGATCGTGGGTGGGGATGTCGTCACTGACTCTCCTCGGACGTGCCGGGCGACGGTGCCCGGCGGGGCTGGTGGCTGGTGGGTCAGGCGGGCTGGGCGGTCACGGCCTGCACCCGCCCCATGAGCCCGGGCACGTCGCCCCGGACGCCCTCGCGCTGCCACCGCGCCAACGTCACAGACCCCTCGACCACGGTCTGCACGCGGGCCAGCCGGCGCTCGTGGAACCGGGCCCACAGGTCCGCGTCGACCACCGGCGCCGCCAGCAGCAGCTCGGTGAGCACCAGGGCGTCCTCCAGGGCCATCGCCGCGCCCTGCGCGAACGTCGGCGGGCAGGTGTGCGCGGCGTCCCCGATGAACACCACCCGGCCGCGGTTCCACGGCGCGGGCAGCAGGTGCTCCTCGAACAGCGTGTAGTGGATGGCGTCGGGGTCCTCGACCGACTCGCGGATCTCCTGCCACGGGCCGGCGTAGTGCGAGGCCAACTCGCGGACGATCGCCACCTTCTCCTCCGGGGTGACCGAGGAGCGGTCCTGGGCGTCCTCGACCAGGAAGGCGTAGAGCATGTCCTTCGACGTGGGGGTGTAGCCGGCGATGTAGCAGTGGCCGCCGTAGTACAGCTCGCCGGTCGGCACGTCGGCGGGCCGCGGGGCGAACACCCGCCAGATGCCCATGCCCAGCGGGCGCGTCTCGAGCTCGACGCCGAGCAGCGCGCGGGTGGGGGAGCGCACGCCGTCCGCGGCGACCACCAGGTCGTACCGGGAGGCGCTGCCGTCGCTGAGGACGACGTCCACGCCGTGCTCGTCCTGCTCGAGCCCCGCCACCGTGGTGGCGAAGCGGAAGGCGACGCCCGCCTCCACCGCCCGGTCGGCGAGCAGCGCTGCCAGCGTCGGCCGGTACATGCCGATCGCGTTCGGCAGGCGGTCGGCGTCCGAACCTCCCGGTGCGTCCCCGCCCATCGTCGCCAGCACGGTCGCCTGCGGGTCGGGGGCCCGCAGCCGCAGCTGCGTCGAGTCGGCGCCCTCGACCAGGCACTGGTCGAGGATGCCGATCTCGCGCAGCACCCGCAGGGCGTTCGACTGCAGGGTGATGCCCGAGCCCAGCGCGGACACCTCCGGCTTCACCTCGACCAGCTCGACCGTGACGCCGGCGTCGGCCAGCAGGGTGGCTGCCGCGAGGCCGGCCGCGCCGCCGCCGATGACCAGGACCTTCTGCACTGCACTCATGTCCGTCGCTCCGCGCTCAGACCGGCGGCGCGACGAAGACGCCGCGGTCGGGGTCGTTGAAGCTCTCCTTGCCGACCAGTTCGTCGAACGGGTTGGCGGTGCCCCACTGGTCCTGCACCTCGAGGTCGGTGACGTCGTAGAGGCTGGGGTGCCAGCTGTCCTCATCGAGCTGCTCGAGCTCGGTCGTGTACTCCATCGTGTTGCCGTGCGGGTCGATGAAGTAGCTGAACGTGTTGTCGCCGGCCAGGTGCCGCCCGGGGCCCCAGATCATCCGCGTGCCGGCGCGCAGCAGCCGGCCGGTGCCGCGCATGTACTCGTCCAGGCCGCGCATCTCGAAGGAGATGTGGTGCAGCGAGGCGTGCGGCGCCTTCGCCACGGCGAAGCTGTGGTGCTGCGGGTTGCACCGCATGAAGGTCATCAGGTCGCCGACGAACGGGTGGGTGAGCTTGTCGGAGGTGGCGAAGCCGAGGTGCTGGGCGTAGAACGCCTCGGTGCGCGCGGTGTCGGGGGAGTTGACCACGACGTGCGAGAGGCGGACCGGGATCGCCTCGCGCTCCTCGATCCGGCGGTGCCGGCGGTTCTCCACCTCGGCCGAGATCTCCACGGTGCGGCCGTCGCAGTCGAAGAACCGGAAGCCGTAGCCGCCGCCGAGGGTCTGCAGGGTGTCGGGCTCGCTGACCAGCTGCACGCCGGCCGATCCCAGCTGCGCGGCCATCGTGTCGACGTCCTCACGGGAGGCCGCGCCGTAGGCCATCAGGTCCAGCCGCTTGCCGGCGTCCTTGCGGAGCCGGACGACGTACTGCTCGGGTGAGCCCTCGGCGGCCAGGTACACCAGGTCGCCGTCCTCGGCGACCGGGGTGAGGCCCCACAGCTCGGTGTAGAACTGCCGCTGCTTCGCGTAGTCGGGCACGGCGATGTCGACGTGCCGCAGGTGGGTGATGAGCCGGTCGGACATGGCTGCCCTCTCTCGGTGCGGTCGGTGGGTGATCAGGCCTCGTCGACGCAGCGGTTGGACTGCGCGCCGAGGCCGGTGATGGTGGAGTCCATGACGTCGCCGGCCCGCAGCAGCCGGCCGTGGGCCAGGCCGTTGCCCGCGGGGCTGCCGGTCAGCACGAGGTCGCCGGGCAGCAGGGTCGCCACCTCGGAGCAGTAGGAGACGAGCCGGGCGACGTCGACGACCATGTCCTTCGTCGACTCGTCCTGCATGACGTCGCCGTTCAGGCGCAGCGTCAGGCGCAGGTCGCCGGGGTCGGGCAGCGCCTCGCGGGGCACCAGCACCGGCCCGGTCGGCAGGAACGTCGGGGCGTTCTTGGCGGCCAGCCAGTCGGCGCCGAGGGCGGTGGAGTCCGCGCGGAAGACCCGCTCGCGCAGGGTGAGGTCGTTGACGACCGTCCAGCCGGCGACGACGTCGAGCGCCTCCGCGACGGGCACCCGGCGGGCCCGGCGGCCGATGACCACGGCCAGCTCCAGCTCCCAGTCGGGCTGCTCGCCGCCCCGCGGGAGCACCACGTCGTCGTAGGCGCCGCAGACCGCGCTGGGCAGCCCCTGGAAGACGAACGGCGGGAGCGCCAGCCGCTCGTCCATGTGCGCCGCGGCATCCGCGCGCACCTGCTCCGGGGTGCGGCCGTCCGCGCCGTCGTGGTGGGCGACGACCAGGTCCAGGACGTGGGTGCGGTAGTTCGCCCCGGCCTGGAAGACCTGGCGCGGGACCACCGGGCTGAGCACCGTGTGGCCGTCCAGCGGGGCCCAGCCCCCGGTGCTGCCGGCGAGCTCGCGCAGCACCGGCAGCACGCCGTCCCACCGGTCCAGCAGCTGCGTCGTGCCGGCGGGACGGCCGAGCTCCGCACGGTCGGACAGGTCCAGGACGCGGTCCCGGGCGACCAGCGCGGGGAACTCCCGGCCGGCCCCGTCCCGCAGCCGGGCGACTGCCCACGGCCCCGCGTGGTCGATCTCCGAGACGCCGGCTTCGCTGTGCATCTGACTGGGCCCCTCACGTGTGTCCGACGGTGGACGCCCGGCCGGACGAGAGCGTCCGGAGGGCCGGCCCAGCATCTGGGACGGGGGTCACACAGCGGAAACGCCGCTTGGATATGGGCGGTCATCCGCGCCGCGGATGACGCGCCCGATCCCGTCGGTCCGACCCGCCCGGACGGGGGACTCGGGCGGCGGCCTCGATCACCGGCATCCGCTGGCCGCTCTACGCTCCCGGACCACCGGTCACCGACGATCGCCAGAGGAGAGCGCATGGAGCTGCCCAGCCTGGACGTGAACCTGGTGATCGTCCTGCACGCGCTGCTCGAGGAGCGGAACGTGACCCGGGCCGGCGAGCGGGTGGGCCTGAGCCAGCCGGGTACCAGCGCCGCGCTCGCCCGACTCCGCCGGCACTTCGACGACCCGCTGCTGGAGCGGACCGGGTCGACCTACGAGCTCACGCCGCTGGCCCACGCCCTGCGGAGCCAGGTCACCGACACCATCCAGCGGCTGGAGCTGCTGCTCAACGCGCGGCCGGACTTCGACCCGGCGACGTCCGAGCGGCAGTGGGTCCTGCAGTGCTCCGACTCGGTGCAGACGCTGCTGGGACCGGGCATCGTCCGGGAGGTCATGTCCGAGGCGCCGCACGTGCGCCTGGACTTCCAGCCGCTCGACCCCCGGTTCGCCGTCGACCCGCTGACGTCGGCCCGCGACATCGACGTGATGATCGCGCCCCGGGGGCTGTTCACCGCGCCGACGCTGAGCTCCGTCGAGCTGTACCGGGACCACTGGACCTGCGTCACCTCGGCGGGCAACACCACGGTGGGGGACAGCCTCAGCCCGGAGGAGATCGGCGCCGCGCGCTGGGTCGTCTCCTTCCGCGATCCTCCGATGAACTCGCCGGTGGACGCCGCCCTGGCCGCGCTGGGCATCGACCGGCGGAGCGCGGTCAAGGTGCAGAACCTGACGCTGCTGCACCGGCTGGTGGCGGGCACCGACCTGCTGGTCCTGGCCCACGAGCTGATCGCCGGTGACCTCGGGTCACAGGGCCTGCGGCGCGTCGAGCTCCCCGTCGCGCTGCCACCGGTGATCGAGACGGCGTGGTCGCACCCCAGCCGGCAGCTGGACCCTGGGCACCACTGGCTGCTGGGCGTGCTCCAGCGCGTGGCGGCCGGCATCACGCCTCCGGGCTGACCGCGGGCGCGGGCGACTCGCCGCTACGGCTGGGCGTCGGGGCTGTCGGCGGTGCGCGCGTGCCGGCCGGCGACGTCGGTCATGTCCCGCAGGAAGCGGCCCACGAGCGCCAGCTCCTCGTCGGTGTAGCCGGCCATCGCCGCGGCCAGGTCGCGCTGCAGCCCGCCGAAGTGCTCGGCGCCCGCGGCCATGGCCGACTCCGACATCTCCAGGACGACCCGGCGACCGTCGTCCGGGTCGCGGACCCGGCGGAGGTGGCCCGCCCGCTCGAGCCGGTCCAGAAGCGCGGTGGTCGAGGCCGAGGCGAGCTCCACCGCCTCGCCCAGCCGCCCCGCGGTGATCGGCTGCCCGCTGCGCGCCGCGTCCATGACCGCGACGAGCGCACGGACGTCGGTCCGGTTCAGCCCGTGCGCCCGGGAGAAGCGCCCGCCGACTGCATCCAGTTCGACGTTCAGCCGGCGGAGGAGGAGCGAGATGTCCACCTGCAGACGGGCCGTCTCCTCGGACACGGGTCACCTCCGTTCGCCTGGGGACGACGATCGTCGTACCGTGTGATCTCTCGAAGATCGAGAGACATCAACCCTCGAGGAACATGATGCCCCGGCGCCGCACCACCGTCCTCCGCTGGCTGCTCCCCGCGGTGATCACCCTGCTCTGGCTGGGCCTCGCCGGTCCGCTCGGCTCGTTCAGCGGCAAGCTCGGTGAGGTGTCGGAGAACGACTCCGCCGCCTTCCTGCCCGACAGCGCGGAGTCCACCCGCGTCACCGAGCTGCAGGAGGGGTTCCGGACCGAGCGCACCCTCCCGGTGATCCTGCTGTGGGAGAGCGAGGACGGCGCCCTCGACGACGGGACCCTCGCCGAGGTGGCCGAGCGGGTCGAGGACGCGGTGGCGGTCGCCGAGGAGGCGGACGCCCTGGCCGGCGAGCCCTCCCCGCCGATCCCCGCCGAGGACGGCGCTGCGGTCCAGGCGGTCCTCCCGTTCGACCCCGACCTGGGCGACACGCTCGGCGAGGTCGTCACCGAGCTGCGCGACCTGCCCGGGGTGGAGGGCACCACCGCCTACGTCACCGGCCCGGGAGCCATCTTCTCCGACTTCGCCGAGGGGTTCTCCGGCATCGACGGGCTGCTGCTCGTCGCGGCGTTCGGCGTCGTCCTGCTCATCCTGCTGGTGGTCTACCGGAGCCCGCTGCTCCCGCTGCTGGTCATCGGCACCGCGGGCATGGCGCTGGTGGTCTCGCTCGCGGTCGCCTACTTCCTCGCCGACCAGGGCTGGATCGACGTCAACGGGCAGAGCCAGGGCATCGCCTCCATCCTCGTGGTCGGTGCGGCCACCGACTACGGGCTGCTGCTGGTGGCCCGCTACCGCGAGGAGCTGCGGCTGGAGCAGTCCCGCTCCACCGCGATGCAGGTGGCGCTGAAGCAGTCGTGGGAGCCGATCGTGGCCAGCGGCGGCACGGTGATCCTCGGCGTCCTCTGCCTGCTGTTCTCCGACCTGGGCTCCAACCGCGGCCTCGGGCCGATCTCCGCGGTGAGCATCGCCTTCGCCATGCTCGCGGCCCTCACCTTCCTGCCGGCCGTCCTCGTCCTGTTCGGACGGGCGGCGTTCTGGCCGTTCCGGCCGCGGTTCGGCGACGAGCAGCGCGAGGGTCGCGGCTGGGAGCGGGTGGCCACCGCGGTCGGGCGCCGCCCGGCCCGCGCGCTGGTCTGGACCATGGTGGGGCTGTTCGCCCTCGCGGCCTTCCTGCCCACCTTCGACGACGAGGGCATCCCGTTGTCCGAGGCGGTGCGCGGTGGCTCACCGTCCGCGGCCGGGCAGGAGGCCCTGGCCCGGCACTACGACGCCGGCGCGCCCAGCCCCGCGATCATCATCACCCCGGCCGAGGGCTGGGAGGACGTCGCGGACGCCGCCGCCGCGGTGGACGGTGTGGTCGACGTCGCCCCCTTCACCGGCGAGTCCGGGCCGCCCGGAGCAGGGGGTGGCGAGCCCGTGCAGGTCGACGGGCTCGTTCGACTCGATGCCACCCTCGGCGACGCGCCCGACAGCGCCGCCGCGCAGGCCACCGTCGCGGAGCTGCGGACGACGCTGCGGGACGTCGAACCCGACACCCTCGTCGGCGGCTCGACCGCGCAGGACCTGGACACCCAGGAGACCGCCGCCCGCGACCTCGTGGTGATCGTGCCGCTGGTGCTCCTGGTGATCACCGTCGTCCTGGCGCTGCTGCTGCGGGCGGTCGTCGCACCGCTGCTGCTGGTCGCGTCCGTCGCGCTGAGCACCGCCGCGACCGTCGGCCTGGCCGCGCTGGTGTTCGAGCACCTGTTCGACTTCCCGGGCAGCGATCCGCAGGTGCTGCTGATCGGGTTCGTCTTCCTGGTGGCGCTGGGGATCGACTACAGCATCTTCCTGATGACCCGGGCCCGGGAGGAGTCGCTGCGGCCCGGGACGCGGGCGGGCATGACCCGGGCCCTGACCGTCACCGGCGGGGTGATCACCAGTGCCGGTCTCGTGCTGGCCGCCACCTTCGGGGCGCTCACCGTGCTGCCGCTGGTCATCCTGATCCAGCTCGGGTTCCTGGTGGGGGTCGGCGTGCTGATCGACACGTTCGTCGTCCGCTCGCTGCTCGTCCCGGCCGCGGTCCACCTGCTCGGCGACCGGGTCTGGTGGCCGAGCAGGCTGGCGCAGGGGTCGACCGCGCCGGAGCAGGAGCCGGAGCGCGGGCCGGAGCCGGAGCTCAGCCGCACCTGAACCGGCCGGGCGGGCGGGCGTTCAGGAGGCGTCCCGCCGCAGCAGTGACCAACCGCCGGCCAGCAACGCCGCGCCGGACCAGCCGACCAGCAGCGCCGTGGCCTGGGCTGCGGTCATGTCCGGCTCGCCGAGCAGGGTCCAGACGGCGCCCGAACCCGGCAGCAGCTCACCGAGGTCGGCCATCCACTCGACGCCGAAGCCGGGCAGCAGGGCCGGCAGCACCAGCTGGAGCAGGAAGACCGTGGCCAGCGCGCCCGCGGTGCTGCGCAGCAGCAGCCCGACGCCGACGGCCAGCGCGCTGCCGGCCGCCAGCACCGCTGCGACCCGGCCGAGGCTGCCGGCCAACTCGGCGGCCGACAGGGTGAGCTCGGGCGCGATGAGCCAGGCGGCCACGTCGGCGAGCAGGGCGAGGAGCACCCCGGCCACCGTGGCGAGGACGACCGGCACGGAGACCCGTGCGGCCAGCAGCACCCCGCGGCGCGGCGTCCACTGCAGGGTCGGGCCGATCGAACCGCTGGCGTACTCCTGCGTGACGGCGAGCAGCGCGAGCACCAGCAACGCGAACTGGCCGAGCAGCACCCCGAACTCACCGGCGAACGTCGCCGGCAGGCCGGCCAACTGGTCGGCCGGTCCGGTCGCCTCCTCGAAGGCCGCGGTGGCGCCGATGCCCACGACGGTCAGCGTGGCGGCGAGCAGGCACCACCAGGTCGTCCGCACCGTCCGCAGGCGCAGCCACTCGGCGGCGGCGGCGCGCGCGAAGACGGTCGCCGTCCCCGGGTCGGTCGTCGCCGCGTCGCTGCGGGCGGTGGCCGCTGCCGCGCTCATGGCTGCACCAGCCCGGCCGGCTCGGGCGTACCGGCGACCCGGTACTGGACGCTGTCGCCGGTGAGGTCGAGGTAGACCTGCTCGAGCGAGGAGTGCTCCTCGGCCAGCCGGTGCACCGCGACCCCCTGTTCGAGCGCGACGTCGCCCACGGTCTCGGCCGTCGCGCCCTCGACCAGCAGGTCGCCGTCGTCGGTGGGGTGCACCTGCAGCCGGCGGCGCCGCAGGGCGCCGGCCAGGACGTCGGGGGAGGGGGTCCGCACCCGGACCTGCCGTTGCGCGTCCTCCCGGCGCATCACCTCCTGCATCGAGGCGTCGGCGATCAGCCGGCCGCGGCCGATGATCACCAGGTGGTCGGCGGTCTGCTCCATCTCGCTCATCAGGTGGCTGGACAGCAGGACGGTCCGTCCCTCGTCGGCCAGTCCGCGCACCAGCCGGCGGACCCACCGGACGCCGTCGAGGTCGAGGCCGTTCATCGGCTCGTCGAACAGCAGGACGGCGGGGTCGCCGATCAGTGCGGTGGCGATGCCGAGCCGCTGGCGCATGCCCAGGGAGTAGCCGCGGACCCGCCGCCGGGCCGCGGGGCCGAGCCCCACCTGGTCGACGACCTCGTCCACCCGGCGCAGCGGTATGCCGTGCGTGCGGGCGGCGACCCGCAGGTGGTCGCGACCGCTCCGCCCGGGGTGCACCGCGCCCGCGTCGAGGAGCGCACCGGCCGCCCGGAGTGGCTCGGCCAGCGCCGCGAACGGCCGCCCGGCCACCAGCGAGGAGCCGGCGGTGGGCCGGTCGAGGCCGAGGATCATGCGCATCGTCGTCGACTTGCCCGCCCCGTTCGGGCCGAGGAAGCCGGTGACCTTGCCCGGCTGGACGTCGAAGGTCAGGTCGTCGACGGCCCGCACCGCGCCGTACTGCTTGGTCAGTCCGCGCACCTGGATCATGCGCTCGGCCCGTCGGTGGCGTGACGGCGTCGCCGCCACGGGAGGGGTGCAGTCATGACACGGAGCCTGTCGGGCCAGCCGGCCTGGGCGGATCACCCCGCGGTGCCGACCGGGGTCCCCCGCGTGGGGGAGGGGAGCGGGGCGCCCGAGGGGGAGTCGCCGGGCCCGGCGGTGGGCCAGGATCGAGCCGTGCCTCCGACGACGTTCCCGCGCTCCGCGGACGGGGTCGCCGCCCGGCTGCTGGACCTGCTGGCCGCCGCCCGCCCGGGATGGCCGGGCCGGGCCCTCTACGCGCTGGCGAGCCTGCCCCTGGGTGCGCTGTTCCTGGCGCTGTACCTCGGGCTGATCGGTTCGGTGGTGGCCCTGGTCTACGGCGTCGGCGTGCTGCTGATCCTGCTGGTGCTGGCGGTGACCCGGGGACTGGCCGGCATGGAGCGCCGGCTGGCCCGCGCCCTGCTCGGTGTCGACATCCCCGATGGTGAGCGTGTCCGCGACCAGCAGGGCGTCGTCGGCAAGCTCCGCCGGCTGGTCCTCGCTGCCGACACCTGGCGTGCCCTGGGCTGGCTGGGGGCACGCCTGCTCTTCTGCGTCGCCACGACCGCCACCCTGCTGCTCGGCGCCGCCCTCTTCGTCGGGCTCGGCTGGGACATCGGGTGGAACCCGTTCAACGCGCTCCCGCTGCTGGCGCTCATGCTCCTCGACGTCGTCCTCACCCTGGTCGGGGTCGACCTGCTGGTGCGGCTGTCCGCGTCCGTGGCACCCCGGCTGCTCGGCACCGCGCCCGAGCAGCGGATCGCCGCGCTGCAGCAGCGCACCCGCCGGCTGGCCGACCGGAACAAGCTGGCCCGCGACCTGCACGACACCATCGGCCATGCCCTGACCGCCAGCCTGCTGCAGGCCACCGCCGCCCGCCGGACGCTCACCCCCGCGGACGGGCGGCCGCTGCAGCCGGACTTCGCCCGGCAGGCGCTCGGGCACATCGAGACCAACACCCGCACCGCGCTGGCGGAGCTCGACCGGGTGCTCACCGTGCTCCGGGCGGAAGACGGTGGCCGGGACCCCGTCCCGTACGCCGCCCCGTCGCTCGACGACCTCGAGGACCTGCTCGCTGGTCTCCGCGACGGCGGCCTGCCCGTCGCCCTGGTGGTGGACGGCGACGTCGACGACGTGCCCGCCGAACTCCAGGAGCTGGCCTACCGGGTGGTCCAGGAGGGCACGACGAACGTGCTGCGGCACGCGGGCACGCCGTTGACGGTCGCCCAGGTGCTCCGCGACGAGGGCACCCTCGTCGTCCGGGTCTGCAACGAGGGGGCCGCCCAGCTCGACGGCCGCCCGGGCCCCGGCGGTGGCCGTGGGCTGGCGGGCCTCCGGGAGCGGGCGGTCGCCGCGGGCGGGACGCTCCGCAGCGAGCACACGCCCTCGGGCGGGTTCGACCTGTGCGTCACCCTGCCGCTGTCGGGCGCCGCGTGACCGCCGTGCGGCTGCTGCTCGTGGACGACGACGTGCTCGTCCGCTCCGGGCTGCGGGTCATCCTGGAGAGCGAGCCGGACCTGACCGTGGTGGGTGACGCCGGCACCGGACGGGAGGCGCTGGCCCTCGCGGCCGACACCGATCCCGACGTCGTCCTCATGGACGTGCGGATGCCCGACATGGACGGCATCGCGGCGACCGCGGAACTGGTCGCCCGGAACGCGCGGCGTCCCCGCGTGCTGGTCCTGACCACCTTCGAGGACGACGACTACCTGTTCCGCTCGCTGCAGGCCGGGGCGAGCGGCTTCGCGCTGAAGAGATCGGACCCGGAGGAGCTCGTCCACGCCATCCGGGTCGTCGCAGGCGGGACCTCGCTGGTGCTGCCGGACCTGACCCGGCGGCTCATCGCCTCGCACGCGCCGTCCCACCCCCGGGGTCCGGCCGCCCTGCCGGAGCTGACCGGCCGCGAGGCCGACGTGCTGCGGCTGGTGGCCGGCGGGCTGTCCAACGGCGAGATCGCCGCCGAGCTGTTCCTCAGCCGCGAGACGGTGAAGACCCACGTCAGCAGCGTCCTGCTCAAGATCGGTGCGCGGGACCGCACCCAGGCCGTCATCGCCGCCTACGAGAGCGGCTTCATGACCCGCTGAGTGCAGGTCCTGGTCACGCAGGCCTGCGGACGGCCCGCCAGGTGACCGACGGCACCCTGTGCGCCGAGCTCTTCGCCGAGCCGCGCCCCGGCCATCGTTGCATCGTGCGCCCGATGTGGCAGGGTCGAGGGTGCCGCTGTCCGTTCGGGAGGTGGTGCTGGACGGTCGGGTGCCCGCGCGGGCGCCGGGCGAGGGGAGCCATGAGCGGGGAAGTCATCCGGGACGTCGACGCCGAACGCGACGGGACCGCATCGCCACCACCCGCAGCGGAACCCGCCCCGGGGAGCGAGGTGCCGGTACCCGCGGTCCCGGTCCCCGGGACCGTCACCCCGGTGACGCCGGAGGCACCGTCTGCGCTCGGCGCGATGGCGATCCTGCGGATCGGCGGCTTCCTGATCCTCTACCTCAACGCGGCCGCGGTCTTCCTGGGCGTGATGGCGCAGGCGATCGCCCGCAGCTGGCTGGCCTTCGAGCTGACCGGGTCCAACGCGGCCCTGGGCGGGGTGCTGCTGGCCTTCGGGGTGGCGCTGCTGGTGGCCACCCCGTGGGGTGGGGTGGCCGCCGACCGGCTGCCCAAACGGCTGGTGCTGCAGGTCTCGGTGCTGCTGCTGGCCACGTCGAGCGCCTGGATCGGGCTGGCCGTCGTCTTCGACGTCATCGCCTACTGGATGCTGCTGGGCGCGGGCGTGCTCCAGGCGGTGGGCTTCGCACTGTTCAACCCCGCCCGGATGGCGTTCCTGAGCGAGCTGGTGCCCCGCGGGTCGGTGCCGCAGGCGGTCTCGCTGCTCCTGGTCAACGCCGAGGTGAACCGGGTGGTCGGGCCGGCCCTGGCCGGCGTGGTCATCGGTGCGGTCGCCTGGGGCATCGAGGCGATCTTCCTGTTCAGCGCGGTCCTGGCGACCGTCGGAGTGGTCCTCACCATCGCCCTCCCCGCCGGGCGTCGGCAGGGGGAGGCGTCCGGCCGGTCCCCGCTCGGGGAGCTCGCCGACGGGGTGCGCTACGTCCGCCGGCACCCCGAGCTGAGCGCCCTGGTGTGGTGCGGCATCGGCGTGGCCATGATGGGCCTGCCGTACCTGGCGTTCATGCCGACCATCTCCAGCGACCTGTTCGGCCTGGGCTCGGTCGGCTACGGCGTGTTGTCGGCGACGTCCGCGGTCGGCGGGGTCGCGGCGGGGCTGCTGCTGGGCCGGCGCTCCTCGTGGGTGCGGCAGACCCGGGTCCTCGTCGGCTCCGGCGCCGTCTTCGGCCTCGCCCTCTGCGCACTGGCGATCGCGCCCAACGCCTACGTCGCGGTCGTCGTGCTCCTCGCCGTCGGTGCGTCGATGCTCGCCTTCCAGACCACCAACCAGTCGCAGCTCATCGCCCTGTCGGACATGGAGTTCCACGGGCGGGTGCAGGGGCTGATCATGCTCAGCTTCAGTGCCTTCGGCATCGCCGCACTCCCGCTGGGCCTGCTCGCCGACCTCATCGGGCTGCGCTGGACGCTCATCGGGATGGGTGCCGGCGTGCTCGCCTTCGTGGCCCTCTACGCGGTCGTCAGCCGGCGCAGCATGGCCGTGGCGAACCGGTTGCGCGACCTGGGCTGAGCAGCCCCGGCCGCGCCGCCGCTCGCCGGGCCGCCGGTCGCTGGGCCGCCGGTCGCTGGGCCGCCGGTTGCCGTGCCCGGCGGTCCGGACGGGCGAGGGCGTCAGCGCCAGTCGACGCCGGGCAGGGTGGAGCTCCAGGACTCGGCGATCTGGCCGTCGGCGACCCGGTGCACCACCAGCCAGGTGACCACCGAGGGCTGCCCGGTGTCGAGGTTCAGGCCGGTCGTGGTGGCCCTGGTCCAGATCCGGTCCTCGGCGGTCGCCTGGTCGTCGACCGTGGTCGCCGGATCGTGCAGCAGCTGCCAGGACTCGCGGACCTCCCGTTTGAACTGCGCCCGGGTCAGCGACCGGGTCCCGGCGGAGGAGTGCCGCACGTAGGGCTCGGCGATGAGCTCGTCGATCACCGTCAGGTCGCGACGGTTCCACAGCCCGTCCCAGTAGCGCTGGACGATCGAGGTCAGTGCCTGCTGGTCCACGAGGCGCGATCCTAGGGCCGCGGCGGGGGCGCGCGTCGACGGCGCCCCCGCGCGCCGGTGCCCGGGGCGGCCGGCCACCGGCCGGTTCCGGGCAGGGCGGCGGTCGCGGGCGGTCGCCGGCTACTTGATCGCGACCGGGTTGACCGGCGCGCCGCTGCCCTTGGCGACCTTCAGCGGCGCGGCGACGTAGAGGAAGGCGTAGCGGCCGTCCTCGGCGCAGTCCGCGGCCAGCTGCTCGAGGTCGGCGATCTCGGTCAGCGTCACCCCGAGGTTGCGCATCAGCGCGTTGTGCAGCACCAACGCGATCCCGTTGTTGGGGTCGGTGGTCACCTCGTTGGCGATGGTGTCGGTGACCAGGTTCGGGATCTCCATCTCCTGGAACCACTGCACCAGCTCCGGGCTGTAGACCAGGCCGGGCTCGTTGAAGCCCTCGTAGAAGGCGTCCCCGAGGTCGTGGAAGCGCTGGAGGAAGTTCGTCCGGACGACCAGGATGTCCCGTGGCTGGATGGGTGAGCCCTGCGCCTCCGCACAGGCCACCAGGTCCTCGTGGGTGAACGTCTCGCCGTTGTCCAGGCTGGTCTTGCCGCGGAAGCGCGCCATGTCGAGGAGGACGGCGCGGCCCACCACCCCGCGCTGGGCGATCGGCTCGACGCTGGCCTTGTCGAGCCCGCCGATCGTCGTCCGCGCGTCGTAGCCGTTCCACAGCTGCCCGCCGTACCAGAGGTGGCCCAGCGCGTCGTACTGGGTCGACCCCTGCAGGAAGGCGTTGATCTTGTCGTCGGCGTAGTGCACCCCGCCGGGGTAGGCCACGCCCTTGCCGCCCTCGTCCCAGTCGCTCTCGTCGAGGATCTGCGTCCGCACGGCCGGGGTGCGGCCGGGCCACACCGGGTCGCCCTTGGGGTCGCCGATCAGCCGCTGCAGCGTGAAGACCTTGCCCGACGATCAACCTGCTCACCACGAACCCGGGCGAGCTGCTGGACTACGTCAACGTCCCGGTCGGTGGGGGACAGGACCCGACCCAGCCGCTCAAGCCCCTCGTCGCCGTCCCGACGACCACCGGCACCGGTTCGGAGAGCACCACCATCTGCGTGATGGACGTGCTCGGCCAGCGGGTCAAGACCGGCATCAGCTCGGCGCGGTTGCGGCCGACGATGGCCGTCATCGACCCCGACCTCACGGTGACCCAGCCGCCCGGGGTCACCGCCGCGTCGGGCATGGACATCCTGTGCCACGCGCTGGAGAGCTACACCGCGCGCAGCTACACCAGCTACGCGCGCAAGGCGCCGGCCGAGCGGGTGCCCTACTGCGGCGCCAACCCGATCTCGGACATGTGGTCGGAGAAGGCGCTCTCCCTGCTGGCCGACTCCTTCCGCGCCGCGGTCCGCGACGGCGGGAACACCCGGGCGCGGTCGGAGATGGCGATGGCGGCCACCTTCGCCGGCATGGGCTTCGGCAACGCCGGGGTGCACATCCCGCACGCCAACGCCTACCCGATCGCGGGGCAGGTGACGGACTTTCACCCGAAGGACTACCCGAGTGGGGAACCGATGGTGCCCCACGGGATGTCGGTGTCGCTGACGGCGCCGGAGGCCTTCCGGTTCACCTTCGCAGCCTCGCCGGAGCGGCACCTGCGGGCGGCCCGGCTGCTCGCCCCCGACGCCGATGCCCCCGCGGACCCCGCCGAGCTCCTGCCGACGGTGCTCGCGGCGCTGATGCGGGACATCGACATCCCCAACGGCGTCGCGGCGGTGGGCTTCGGCGAGGGGGACATCCCCGACCTGGTGGCCGGGACGATGAAGCAGCAGCGGCTGCTGGCCACCTCCCCGCGTGAGGTGACCGAGGACGACATCGCCGGCATCTTCTCCCGGTCCATGTCCCTGTGGTGACCATGTCCCTGTGGTGATCCCGTCGCGGACCGCTCACCGCCCAGGGACGACGGGGTCGGGACGGTGGAGCGGGCGCTGGGTTGTCCCCGGGTCCTGGAGCCGCCAGGGTGTACGCACCCGTCGAGGACCCATCCGCTGACCGGTCCCCGGAACGGGCCCACCCGAGGAGGCGGCGTGTCCCCCGACGTCATCGGACTCAGCCTGCTGGTGCTCGGCGTCCTGCTCCTGGTCGCCAAGCTCATCCGGATCCGGTCGCGGATCGCCCAGAAGCTCTTCCTCCCCAGCTCGATCATCGGCGGCTTCCTGGCCCTGCTCATCGGCCCGGAGGTGGTCGGCTCGATCGCCGAGGCGATCGGCGGGGAGGACGCCCCGCTGACCGGGGGCCTGTGGCCGGCGGAGTTCCTCGACGTCTGGGCGTCGCTGCCGGGTCTGCTCATCTCCGTCGTCTTCGCGACCCTGTTCCTGGGGGAGCGGATCCCGAAGGTGCGGGAGGCCGCCGAGCTGGCCGGCCCGCAGCTGGCCCTGGGCGTGACCATGGCGTCGGGCCAGTACGTGATCGGGCTGCTGCTGGCCGTGCTGCTCCTGGTGCCCTTCCTCGGCCAGGACCCGATGGTCGGCGCGCTGATCGAGGTGGGGTTCGAGGGCGGTCACGGCACCGCGGCGGGGCTGGGCGACACCTTCGCCGAGCTCGGCTTGCCCGAGGGCCAGGACCTGGCGCTCGGGCTGGCCACCGTGGGCGTCGTCTCCGGCGTCGTCGTCGGCATCGCGCTGATCAACTGGGGGGTGCGGACCGGCCGCGCCCAGGTGCTGGAGAGCGATGCGAAGACCTCGCTGGCCGAGCAGCGCGGGCTCTACGAGAAGGAGGAGCAGAAGCCGGCCGCGATGCTGACGGTGCGCACCGCCTCGGTCGAGCCGCTGGCCATCCACTTCGCGATCGTCGCCGTGGCCATCCTGGTCGGGCTCGCCCTGCTGGAGGGGCTGCAGGCGCTGGAGCGAGCGCTGTGGGCCGACACCGTCGAGCTCTTCGAGTACGTGCCGCTGTTCCCGCTGGCGATGATCGGCGGCGTCGCGGTGCAGAAGCTGGTCGACCGGTTCGACCACACCGGCATCGTCGACCGGCAGATGATGCTGCGGATCCAGGGCATAGCGCTGGACCTGCTGATCATCAGCGCCCTGGCCACGCTGTCCATCCAGGCGATCGCGGACAACTGGGTGACGTTCCTGGTCCTGGCCGTCGCCGGCCTGTCCTGGAACGTGGGCGTCTTCGTCTTCCTGGCCCGCCGGATGATCCCGCGGTTCTGGTTCGAGCGCGGCATCGGCGACCTCGGGCAGTCCCTCGGCGTCACCGCCACCGGGCTGATCCTGATCCGGGTCGCCGACCCCAACGCCGCCACCCCGGCCATGGAGGCCTTCGGCTACAAGCAGCTGGCCTTCGAGCCCTTCTTCGGCGGCGGGCTGGTCACCGCGGCGTCGCTGCCGCTGATCGCGCAGTTCGGCGCCGTCCCGCTGCTGGTCTTCATGGCCGTCCTGCTCGTCGTGTCGCTGGGGATCGGCATCCTCTGGTTCGGGCGACGGACGCCGGCCGAGGAGGAGGCGCGGTCCCCGGGGGGCTGATCATGCGACCGCCAGGCTCCCGGGCGATGCCCTGCGTGTCGACGACCACGACGATGAGCGGGGGCGGGCGGCCGACGTCCTTGACGTCTGCCGATAGGGTGATCGTCGCCTGGTACCGGTTGTCGGCAGCAGGCTGTGCCACCCGGCGTGCAGCCGGTGCGCCTGGGTCGCCGACGGGTCACCCCCATGGGGCGGGACCTGGTTGGAGAACACATGCCGGACGACGGGCAGGACCACCACGACGTCGCGGTGCACGACCCGGGCGCCGGTTCCGGGTCCGGCTTCGCGGACGCGGCGGGCAGGTCCCGCACCGAGAGCCTCGGCGAGCGGGTCCTGGGGTCGCTGCTGGACCGGGCACATCTCATGCCGGCCCGGCTGGTGGGGCCGCTGGTGGCCCAGGAGATCGTCGCCGTCGGCGGTACCGACGTGAGCATCTGGCTGCAGGACTACGACCAGCGGACGCTGCAGCCACTGGACGGTGCAGGTCTCGTCGGCGAGACGACGCCGATCGACGGGAGCTGGCCGGGCCGCGCCTTCACCCAGGACGCCCGCATCGAGCAGGAGCTGCCCGACGGCTCGGTGCGGCTGTACATGCCGATGCTCGACGGCTCGGACCGGGTCGGCGTCCTGGCGTTCACCCTCCCCGGGGTGGACGACAACGACCGCCGGCTCGCCCAGCGGCTGGCCGGACTGACGGCCGACCTCATCGTCACCAAGTCGCTGTACACCGGCACGTTCGCCCGGGTGCGCGCCGCGGCACCGTTGAGCTTGTCGGCCCACCTGCAGTGGCAGACCCTGCCGCCGCTGATCATGACCACGCCGGACGTGGCTCTCGCCGGCATCCTGGAACCGGCGTACGACGTGGGCGGGGACAGCTTCGACTACGCCCTGGACGACCACGTGCTGCACCTGGCGGTGTTCGACGCCATGGGGCACGGGCTGGAGGCGGCGATCATGGCCACCGTCGTGGTCGCCGCCTACCGGCACGGCCGGCGGTCCGCCGCGTCGCTGCCGGACCTGTACGTGCACATGGACGACGTCCTCGGCTCGACGCACCCGGGGCGCTTCGCCACCGCCCAGGTGGGCCGGCTGGACACCGAGACCGGGATCCTCAGCTGGGTGAACGCCGGCCACCCCGCGCCGCTGCGGATCCGGGCGGGCGGCGCGGTCGAGGAGCTGACCGGTCCCATCACCCGCCCCGTGGGGTTCGGGGGCGCCGCGCCGTCGGTGCAGACGACCCAGCTCCTGGCGGGTGACCGGGTGCTGTTCTTCACCGACGGCGTCGTCGAGGAGCGGCTGGCGGACGGGCGGCAGTTCGGGGAGGGCCGGTTGCTGGAGCTCGTCGGGCAGACCAGCGGCGACCGGCTGAGCGTGGCCGAGACGGTCCGGCTGCTCTCGCACTCCCTGATGGCGGCCCGGGGCGGTCGGACCAGTGACGACGCATCGCTGCTGCTGGTGGAGTGGCGCGGTCCGCCGCGGGACGACGAGCTGGCCCGCGGCATCATCGGCGGGCTGCCCGCCGGCGACATCGACAGCTGACGCGTACGCCGTCGCCTGCGCCGGCCGGCCGGCCGGTCCGGCATCGGGCGGGAGCGCCCGGTTCCCGAACAGGGACCGACGGCACTGTCACGGCGCCCTGCCAGGCAGCACACTGGGGCGGTCGGAGTCCAGGACTCCGCTCGGCCCCGGGTCACGGCTCCGTCGACCCGGACCAGCTCCTCCCGACCTGATCCGAGGCACCGATGACCAGCTCAGCACCGCGCCCGACCGGCACCGAGCGCCTGGACCTGCACAACGCGAGCATCGACGAGTCGGCCGCGGCCGCCGGCCACTGCGGCATGACGGACCTGCACGACGGCCGCGTCTGCCAGGAGCCGCAGGACCACGCCGGGAGCTGCGGTTTCGTCGCGCCTTCACCTGGACCGGCTGCCGCGGCGCTCGGCGACCGCTGATCCAGAGCCCCCTGACGTCAGCGGGAGGCGCTCCAGTAGCCGGTCAGCCGGACGCGGTCACGGGGGAGGCCGGTCCCGTGGCGCAGGGCGGTGCGGAGCTCCCGCATGCGCGCGGCCTCCCCGGCGCCGAAGACGAACAGCCCGTCGAGATCGGCGAGGAGCGGGCTCTCGGCCAGGGCCGTCTGCACGCCGTCGAGGAGAGCGGGGGTCGTCCCCGCCGCCGCCCCGGACCGGTGGACCCAGCGCAGCTCGACGCCGGGTCGCACGGGGAGGTCGAGCTGGGTGCCGGCGTCGGCCGTCTCGGCCACGACCACCGCCCGGGCGTCGGCGGCCAGCCCGTCGAGGACGGCGGCCACGGCACCCAGCGCCGTCTCGTCGCACACCAGCAGGTGGGTCCGGACGTCGACCGGCGGGGCATAGCTGCGGCGGGTGCCCCACACGGCCACCGGCGTTCCCGGCTCGGCGGCGGCGAGGCGGCTGCTCACCGCGCCCTCGTCGCCGTGCAGCACGAGCCACACATCGGCCTCGCCGGTGGCGGTGCGCCGCGCGCGCATCGTGTACGCGGCGCGGGGGGCGGCCTCGAGGGGGACCTCGGCCAGGTCGTGGACGGTGAACCCGGGCCGGAGCACCTCGGCCGGCGGATGGGGCATCAGGAAGGCGTACTCGTCACCGCCCTGCAGCGGCAGCGGAGCGAGCCCCGCCAGGGTGATCTCCAGCAGGTTCGGTGCGAGCAGGCGGCTGGCGGAGACCGTCGCCAGCACGGTCGTCATCCCCTGTTCCTCGAGGTGCTCGACCTCGATGGAGGTGAGCGGTTCGCTGGTGCCGACCACCCCGCGCGCGGTCGCCACCAGTCCCATCAGTGCTCCGTAGATCTCCAGCGACGTGCGGGCGGGCGTGGCGAAGGGCACCGGCACCGGCCGATCGGAGCCGTCGGCCCCCGCGACGCTCAGGCGGAGGCCGTCGGGGCCCACGTCCAGGATCTCGGCCGATCGCGCGTCCGGCTGGTGGCCGAGCACCCGGGCGACCAGGAGCACCGTGTCGGCGTGCTCGTCGCCGACGTGGTCGAGACCCTCGGCCAGTTCGGCTGCCTCCTCCGGCGGGAGGTCGACGTCGACGACCGGTAGGGCGGGTGCCGTGGTGCCGTTCACCGGGAACCATCGGCGGGGGTCGGGGCCTGAGGCGTCGTGCTCGCGGGCATGGGGGCCTTCCGGTCGGTGAGGGTGGGGAACCACGCCGGGACGGACCGCATCCGGGACCGTCGTCGGCAGGGTCACGCTCGGCCGACTTAGGTCAGCCTCACCTGCACCAGTCGGACAGGCCCCGTGGGGCCCGCCAGGATTGCGCGCACCGGACCTACCCGGTTCGTCAGACGGTTCCGTCCGCCTCGGCGGATTCGACGGCTTCCTCGCGACTGCTGAACGGCCCTGCGGTGCGGCCGTCAGCGCGGCACGTCCACCGGTAGCCGTCCGGAGCCCGCTCGATGAGGTAGCCGTCCGGGTCGGCGGGGCCGTGGCCCGGGCGTTCGTACGGGTCGGTCATGTGATCACCACGTTCCTGAAACGGACCCCGGCGTACGCGCTGCCGAGGTGGACGACGGGCACGCATCGGTGGGTGGTGTCCGCCATGGTCAGGGTCCCGGTGTGGGTGTCGGTGCGGGTGAATGAGAGTCCCGATCCGGTGACGTTGATCCGCAACTGGACGTAGGTGCCCGTCATCGGCGCCGTTCCCCCCGTCGAGGACGCCAGCGTGGTGGGGACACCGTCGAGGACCCGATGGACGTCCAGGTTGCCGTCTGCCCGCAGGAGGAAGAGGTAGCCGTCGGCGCCGGGCGATGACCCGGACCACGGTCGGTACGGGTGATCGTCGGTGCTCAGGAAGACGAACCCACCGCTCCTGCGGCTGTCCGGGCACGTCTGGTGGATCCGCACGTCCAGGTGCAGCGTGAACTCCTCCGGGTCCGGCGGGGCGAGGAAGCCCATGAGCGTGGAGGTGACGGTGTCGGAGACGTCGAGCCCCCACGAGGAGTCGTCCGGGTAGAACCGACCGCGGCCGGTGTCCGGCAGCATCCCGGGCAGCCAGACCTGACGGGCGAACAGGTCCGAGGTGCGGCGGCCCACGTCCCCCGCGAGGTAGAGGGGGTCGTCGGAGAAGATCGCGTCCACGCCGGCAGCGACGACGGCATCCCGCTGGTGTCGGCGGTTCACCGTGTAGCAGGCCACCTCGATCCCCGCCGCATGTGCCGCCGCGCAGACCCCCGGTGTCACCCGGCCCGCCGGCGGGCCGATCCAGCCGATGCCCTCGGCAGCGGCCCGGGCGACGTCGGTGCTGCCGAGCCAGATGACGCCCCACCCCCGCGAGCGCGCCAGCCGGCAGTCGGCCAGGGCGAAGGACTGGAGCAGCACGGACGCCGGGTGGACACCGTGTCGCTCGAGCGCGTCGATCATCGGGCCCATCGCATCGCTGCTCTTGGCCTCGGCGCAGAGGAGGACGCGGTTGCCGAACTCGGTGAGCACCTCCTCGAACAGCGGAGGGCGCAGCCCGTCGGGCCAGCCTCCGCCGAGGGTGACCGAGGCGTCGATGTCGAGCTGTTTCCAGGACTCCGACGTGTGATCGGCGACGTTGCCGGTGGAGGTGGTCATGCGGTCCACGGTGCCGTCGTGCATGACGCCGAGACCGCCGTCGGCGAGTCTGGACACGTCCTGCTCGATGACCGCTGAGCCCTGGGCCACCGTGACCCGGTAGCCCTCCATCGTGTGCTCGGGCACCTGCAGGGATCCGCCGCGGTGGGCGATGACGAACGGCCGGCTGAGGTCGGCAAAGTCCACGCGCGACCTTAGAACCTGCCCTCGGACCCGCGCAGCGACCTGGTCAGCAGACGGCAGCCGACGCGCGCCGGCACACTGCCGACGTCGGCCGGCTACCCGGCACACCCTCACCGCGGGCGAGGCCGCCCGCCCGCCGCCGGTGCACGCGATGGGCGAGTCCTCGCATGTGCCGGCCTTGGCCGGCGGCCTGGAGAGCGCGCCGCGGCAGGCGTTGCGACAGCGGTCACCCCGTGTTCATGCTCAGCTGGCCCTGCCGTACGTCTAGGTATCTAGACATGCCGTGTCAGCCACACCCGAGCTTGCAGGGACAACGACATGGTGAAGACCAGCTACGCACGGCGCGTCCGCTCCGCATCCGTCCTCGGCCTCATCGCCGGCGGTGCACTGATCGGGTGCGGCACGAGCGCCGCCAGCACCGACTCGGGCGTCGTGAGGTTCGCGGTGACCGACCTGCAGGGCATGGAGGAGCTCCAGCGCGAGTACGGCGCGTTCGAGGAGACCTTCGAGGCCCAGTCCGGGCTGGACCTGGAGTTCTACGCCGTCACCAGCCGCACCGCCGCCGCCGCCGCCCTCGAGTCCGGCGAGGTGGACGTGGTCTTCACCGGCCCGGCCGAGTACGTGGTGATCCACGAGCGCACCGACGCCGAGCCGCTCGTGGCGATCAAGCGCGACGGCTACCACTCCTGCATCTACACCAGGACCGACACCGGCGTGACGACGCTGGCGGACCTGGCCGGCGAGAAGATCGCGATGAGCGACATCGGGTCGACCAGCGGCCACCTCGGCCCCTCGCAGATGCTCGTTGACGCCGGCGTCGACCCCCTCGAGGACGCCGAGACGGTGATCGCCGGGGACGCGGTGCACGAGGCGCTGAAGCGGGACGACGTCGCTGCGGTCGGCATCGGCTGCCACGACTACGAGGAGTTCATGGCCGCCGAGGAGGACCCCGGCGCCTACACGCTGATCGCCGAGGGGGAGGACCTCCCGCCGGACGTCGTCATGGCACGGGCCGACCTTGACGAGGAGACCAAGACCACGGTCCGCGACGTCTACACCGAGCACTTCCCCGAGCTGCTCACCGCGATGCTCGAGGGCGAGGACAACGCCAAGTACGGGAACGCGACGGTCGTGGAGGTCAGCGACGCCGACTACGACGTGGCGCGCTCGATGTACCAGGCCATCGGGGTCGACGACTTCAGCGAATTCATCGGGGACTGACCGATGGCCAACGGCATCCAGGTGCGCGGGCTCGAGATGCGGTACCGCGACAAGCAGGTGCTCCGCGGCGTCGACCTCGACGTGCCGCCCGGCCAGATCGTCGCCCTGGTCGGTGCGAACGGCGCCGGCAAGTCCACCCTGCTGCGCGGTCTGGTGCGGCTCGTCGAGCCCACGGCCGGCACCGTCCGGATCGGGGACTCCGACGTCCGCGCCGCAGGCCAACGCCAGCTGCGGGCGATCCGGCAGGATGTCGGGTTCGTCTTCCAGCACTTCAACCTGGTCGACCGGCTGAGCGCCTTCGACAACGTCACCCACGGTGCCATCAGCAGGCGCGGCCGGGCGTGCGCCCTCCCCGCCCTGGCGCCCGCCGACGTCCGCCGGGAGTCGATGGCCTGCCTCGAGCGAGTGGGCCTGGCCGACCTCGCCGGGCGCCGGGTGGACACCCTCAGCGGCGGCCAGCGCCAGCGGGTGGCCATCGCCAGGGTGCTCATGCAGCAGCCCACGGTGGTGCTGGCCGACGAGCCGGTCGCCAGCCTCGACCCGCGCTCAGGGGAGTCCGTGATGACGCTGCTGCGGGAGATCGCCACGGAGAACGGCATCACCGTGGTGGCCGCGCTGCACCAGGTGGACTTCGCCGTGCGGTTCACCGAGCGGATCATCGGGCTCCGCGACGGCCGGATCAGCTTCGACCAGCAAGCCGCGACGTGCCCGGTCACGGAGCTCGCCGCGGTCTACGACGAGCGGCTCCCCGTCCTGGAACAGGCCTCGTGACCACCGCACCGACCACCGAGCCGCCCGTGGCGGGGGCGACGGGGCACGCTCCGCCGGCCCGGCTGCGCCGGCCGGGCATCAGGTCCTTCCTCGGCCTCGTCGTCGTCCTGGGTCTCCTCGGTCACGGCTGGGCCGAGGGCGTCGTCCTCCAGCCCGCAGACCTGGTCGAGGGGGCGACCCGGCTCTCCGGCTTCGTGGGCGACGCCTTCCCGCCGGACCTCGACCGGGTCCAGGCGGTCGCGCTCTCCCTGCTGACCACCGTCGAGATCGCCCTGCTCGGCACCATCCTCGGCGTGCTGCTCAGCCTCCCGCTCGGGGTGCTGGCGGCGCGCAACACCAGTCCGCACCGCGTGGTCTACACGCTGACCCGCGGGCTCATCTCGATCTGCCGCACCATCCCGGACCTGGTCTGGGCACTGCTGTTCGTGGTGGCGGTCGGCCTCGGGCCCAAGGCCGGTGTCCTCGCCATCACGGTCGACGTGCTGGGGCTCTGCGGCAGGTTCTTCGCCGAGGCCATCGAGGAGGTGGACCGCGGCGTCCTCGACGGCATGCGCTCCAGCGGCGCACCGCGCTGGGCGGTGGTGCTGGGCGCCGTCGTCCCGACCTGCCTGCCCTCCTTCGTCGGCACGTCGATGTTCGCGCTGGAGGGAGCTGTGCGCTCGGCGGTGACCATCGGACTGGTTGGCGCCGGGGGCATCGGCATCGAGCTCGCCGTCTCGATGTCCCTGCTGCGCTACGACGAGGCGCTGACCATCATCCTCGCGATCTTCGTGGTCGTGCTCGGCGTCGAACGGCTCTCTGCCGCACTGAGGCGGCGCATCATGGAAGGAGTTCCGCGATGAGACGTGGCCTCGTCGACCGGGTGTCCGGCGTGCCCCTGTACGGCCAGATCGCCGACGACCTGGAGTCCCGGCTGCGCGAGGTCTACGCCCCGGGTGACCTGCTGCCCCCGGTGGCGGCGCTCGCCGATGAGTACGAGGTCAACCGGCTCACCGTGCGCGAGGCGCTGGGCGTGCTGGCCCGCCGCGGGCTGGTCCGGACGGTCAAGGGCAAGGGCACGTTCGCGGCCCTGCCGACCATCCGGTTCACCGTGCAACCGGGCGAGGACGCCAGCCTCACCGCGGCCATGGCCGGCGCCGGGCGGACGGTGGAGAACCAGGTCCGCAGCGTCACCACCGACCCCGACGAGGTGGTCCGGGCGCAACTGGGGGCGGCCGGGCCGGTGCACCGGTTCGAGAGCGTGCGGTACGTCGACGGCGCACCCTGGTCGATCACGGTGACCTGGGTGGACCCCGCGCGCTTCCCCGGCCTGGACGAGGCCTGGCAGGGCGGCTCGCTGCACGCGCTCCTCCTCGAGCGGTACGGCGTCCGGATGTCCCGGTCGGCCCGCTCGTTCGCGGCGCTGACCGCCGAACCGGACGAGGCCGCCGTCCTGCAGGTGCCGGTGGCCTCGCCGGTCCTGCGGGTCCGCGGCGGCAACGTCGACCAGGACGGCGTCGTCGTGGCCGTGGTCGAGCACCGGTTCCGCGGCGACCGGGTCGAGTTCGCGGTGGACCCGTCGTGACGCCGGAGGAGCGCTACCGCGCACTCGCCGACGTCCCGGCCGCCGAGGTGGAGCGGCTCGCCGACCGGATCCTGGCCGGCGACCCTGCCGTGGAGGTCCTGGCCGGCCCGGAGGTGGTGTCGGCCCCGCTCCGGTACCAGCTGAGCGACACCGGGTCGACCGCGGTGCTCGGCCACCTCGCCCTCACCACCTGCGCGGTGACCGTCGCCGGCGTCCGGGGAGACGGGATCCGGCCCGGCCGCGATCTGCCCGCCGCCGTCGCGGCCGCGGTCTGCGACGCCGAGGCCGAGCGTTCCGGCGGCCTCACCGAGGAGGTGCTGCGGCTGTGCGCGGCCGCGCGGTCCGCCGCCGGGCGGCGGCACGCGGAGCGCGCGGCCGTGGTGTCCGCCACCCGCGCCGGTGGTGCCGCATGAGGTGGGACGACGTGCACGACAGCCGCGCGGTGTTCCTCCACCTGCTCGCCGCGCAGTGCTCGCCCGGACGGGCCGTCGGGCCGCTCGACGGCCCCGGGGTGCTGGCCGAACCGGCGCTGGACGGCGCCGCCGCGCTGCTCATGGCCTTGACGGACGCCGGCACGACGGTCGCTGCCGCGGACCGGGACGCGGCCACGGTGGTCGCCGCCGCCGCGAGCCACACCGGTGCGCCGACGGCCGAGACCGCCGCGGCCGACTTCGTGGTGGTCATCGACGACGTGCCGGCCGCGGTGTCCGTCGCCCGGCGGGGGACCGCCGCCCAACCGGAGACCAGCGCCACCGTGGTCGTGGTCGACCGTGGCCGCGACACGGCGGTCGCGACGCTCAGCGGCCCCGGCATCGCTGACCGCGTGTCCGCCGACCTGCCGGCCGGCCTCGCCCGGCTGCGCTCGGGCGCCCGCACCGGAGACCGCCGGGGCGTCGACGTCTTCGTCGTCCGGGGCGACCGGGTGCTGGCGCTGCCGCGGACCACCCACGTCGAGGTGGTGCGCTGATGTACGCCACCATGCGCGACGAACCGCACGTCATCGCCGCCCGGGAGATCGCCGCCGCGCGGGCACGGATCGGCACGCCCACCGGCCTGCCCCTGCTGGAGCAGCAGGTCTGTGCCGAGGCCGGGATCTGGGCGCTGGACGCGGCCCGCCGGGCGCTGGGCCAGGCCGAGGGCGACGTGCCGAGGGCGGTCGCACTGCTCAAGGTCTGGGCGGCCACCCTGCCGCACCTGGCCACCGAGCCGGTGCGGCCGGAGGACGTGACGATCGTCCGGCGGATCTCCTCGGCCTACCAGGACGTGCCGCACGGCCAGTGGCTCGGGCTCGCGCCCGATTTCGCGCCGCGGGTCCTCACCTGGGACGACGACCCGACCACCGACTCGACCGACGACGCTGCCGGGAGCCCGGGGCCCTCGCCGGAGGCGACCGGGGGAGGGACGTCGGGTCCGGCGACGCCCCGCCGCAGCACCACCACCCGGGTGCGGAGGCTGCTCGAGCACCTCCCGCTCCGGGTGGAGGACGGCGGCCGGGACGGCGCCGACCCGGCGGTCACGATGCCGGTGCCGCCGTACGACCGGTCGACCCGCGCCGCGCTGCTGGCCCGCGGCGAGACGGCCAGCCTGGTCTCCCTCGCGTCCCTGGTCCTCGGCCGGCGGCGCGAGGCGGTCCTGGCCGAGCTGACCGTCAACGACGTCCATCTGCGGGTGCGGCACCCACGCACCGGGGTCGCGGTCGCGGTCGCGGAGGTCCCGGTCGCGGAGGCCGAGGCGGTCCTCGACGCCGACGTCGACGGCGGGCCCGGGTTCGCCATCGGCTGGGGCGCCTCGCTCGGGTCGGCCGAACGTCGGGCGATCGCCATCGCGCTCGTCGACGGCGCCATGCAGGCCGACGAGGGGCTGGACGAGGTCATCGCACTGGACGACGAGACGGTGGTGACCGCCGTCGACGGCTCGGCCAACAACGGCTTCGTGGAGCACCTGCGGCTGCCGCACCATGCGAGCTTCGCCTCGTACCTGGACCAGGTGCACAGCGGGCGACGGGAGGACCGATGACCTCGGTGCGCGAGCTCGCTGCGGCCCACGGCCGCACCGAGTCCTACGGCCACCTGGACGAGGGCACCAAACGGCACGTCCGCCGGGCGCTGCTCAAGGCGCTGGCCATCCCCGGCTGGCAGGTGCCCTTCGCCTCCCGCGAGATGCCGGTCGCGCGGGGCTGGGGGAGCGGCGGGCTGCAGGTGACGCTGTCGCTGGTCGGCCCGGACGACCGGGTCAAGGTGATCGACCAGGGGGACGACCACTCGGCCAACGCCGCCTCGATGCGCGACCTGATCACCCGGACGACGGGTTCGACCCCCACCACCGTGACCCGCGAGGCGACCATCGTGCAGAGCCGCCACCGGCTGCCGGAGGTCGAGCTGCGCCCCGATCAGCTGCTGGTGCTCCAGGTGCCGCACCCCGAGCCGCTGCGCCGCACCGTCCCCGGCGAGACGGCGGCCCGGCTGCACCACGCGGCGGGCGACTACACCCCGGCCTGGCTCGCCCTCTACGACGACGAGGCCCGGCACGGCGGTCCCGTCGGCGGTGCCGACCACCCGGTGCTGGTGGATGGCAGCACCCTGATGAGCCCCAGCCCCGTGCCGCGGTACGACGTCCTGCGCCTGGACGACCTGCCCCACGCGGTGCTGCTGGGCGCGGGCCGGCGCAGCCGGGTCATGGCGGTGCCTCCGCACACCTCGGTCCGGCCACTCGCCTTCGACCACCGTCCGCTGGCCGCGGAGCGGGCCGACGAGTGCTGCAGCCGGTGCGGGTCCGTGGACTCCTACCGCGTGCTCGTGCCCTCCGACCAGGGCCAGGACTGGCGCTGCAGCGACACCGACGCCTGCCGAGAGAGAGGGACCCGATGACGGGACTCGCCGCACCGGACCTGATCGGGGCGATCGGTCTGACGCCCCCGCCGCCGCTGGTCTCGGTGCGCGGACTGTCGCACGCCTACGGCCGCGGCTGCCCGGAGTGCGCGGACCGCACGGGCGCGGCGCGGGGGACCAGCCAGTGCCCGGTCTGCCAGACCGTCATCGGCGTCCGCGATGCGTCGTTCGAGGTCGGCTCAGGGGAGGTGCTCGGCATCGTCGGGGAGTCCGGTTCGGGCAAGACGACCCTGCTCCGCATCCTGCACCTGGACCTGGCCCCGAGATCGGGGGAGATGCACGTCGACGGCCAGGGCGACCTCTTCCGGTCGCCCACGCCCCGGGCCGAGCTGCAGCGGTCGACGGTGGTCATGGTGCACCAGAACGCGCTGGCCGCCGGGCTGTCGGTGCACCTCGCGGCCGAGTCGAACGTCGCCGAGCGGCTGCTGGCGACCGGCGATCGCGAGTTCGGGGCGGTGCGCGCCCGGGCCCGGGCGCAGCTGACCGAGCTGGGGATCGCCGCCTCCCGGCACAGCGACCCGCTGCACACCTTCTCCGGTGGCATGCAGCAGCGGGTGCAGCTGGCCCGTGCGCTGGTGTCACCCCCACCGGTGCTGCTGCTCGACGAGCCGACCACCGGCCTGGACCCGTCGGTGCAGGCCGAGCTGCTGGAGACCATCCAGCGCGTCACCGACCAGCTCGGCTCGGCCACGGTCGTCGTCTCCCACGACCTCGACGTGGTCCGCGTGCTCGCCGACCGGATCATGGTGATCACCTGCGGCGAGATCGTCGAGGAGGGGGTCACCGGCCAGGTGCTGAGCGACCCGCAGCACCCGTACACCCAGCTCCTCGTCTCGAGCGTGCTGCGGTGACCGCGGGGATCCGGGTGCGCGGCCTCGGCAAGACGTTCGCCGACGGCAGCACCGCGCTGCGGGAGGTCTCCTTCGGGGTGCGGGCCGGAGAGCTGGTCACGGTGAGCGGGCCGCGCGACAGCGGCAAGAGCACGCTGGTGCGCTGCCTGGTCGGGGTCTGTCGCCCCAGCTGGGGCGAGATCGACCTGCAGGTCGACGACGAGCTGGTCGAGCTGGTCGGCACCCCGGCCCGGACGCTGGCGTGGCTGCGCCGCCACCTGTTCGCCGACTTCACCGGGCCGATGGTGGCGCCGCCCCGGCAGCTCGCGCATGCCGCGGTCGCCCGCGCCGCCCACGTCACACCTGGCGAAGCGAGGGGCGCCCTGGCCCGGGTCGGTCTGGAGCACGTGGCCGACCAGCCGCTGGGTCGGCTGAGCGGCAAGCAGCGCTCCGCGGTGTCGCTGGCCACCGCGCTGGCCTCGCCGGCGCCGGTGGTGGTGCTGGACGAGCCGTGCTCCGTGGCGCCCCCGCACGTCGTCCTGGACTGGGTCCAGGACCGCTGTGCCACCGGCGCCACCGTCGTGGCGACCACCGCCGTCGGTGACCTGCCGGCCGGCTGGCCGCCCGTCGACCTCACCCTGCCGCCGCCCGCCCCCGGTCGCCGGTCCCACCCCGATGGAAGGGCACGACGATGAGCCGCAGCACCGTGATCACCGACGTCACCGTCGTACCCGGAGGTGGCGCCCCGCAGCTGCGCGGCGCGACCGTGGTGCTCGACGCCGACGGGATCGTGACCGAGATCGAGGCCACCGGCCCGGCTGGTGGCCGGTTGCTCGTCCCCGGCGGCGTCGACCTGCACCTGGACAACCTGACCGAGCGGCGCCGCCCGCGCGCCACCGTCCTGCTCGAGCAGGCCGCGGTGCTGTCGGTGCTGGACGCCGAGTGCGCCGCCGCCGGCATCTCCACGGTCTGCATCGCCGCCCGGTGCGAGGACGCGCCGGGGAAGGGCGTGCACATCGCGGACGCGGTGGCGCTGGCCCGGGTCGTCGAGCAGCTGGCGCCGTCCCTGGCTTGCGACTGGCGGATCCACGCCCGCGTCGAGGTCACCGACGACGCCGCGCTCCAGGCGTTGGAGGACGTGCTCGGTGCCTCCACGCGGGTCGCGATCGTGTCGATGATGGAGAACTCGGTCGAGCGGAGCCGGTTCGCCACCCACGAGGAGCGCCGGTCCTTCTACGCCGCGGACTGGGGGGTGTCCGTGACCGAGGTGGACGCGCTGATGTCGGTCGGCAGTGACGACCCGGGCCGCGTCGCCGAGCGCCGCGCCCACGCGGCGCGGCTGGCCCACGAGGCGGGCGCCGTGCTCGCCAGCCACGACGACCGCCACGTCGCCGACGTCGAGGAGGGCCGGGCACTGGGCGCCACCGTCTCGGAGTTCCCGCTGTCGCTGGAGGCCGCCCGGCATGCCCGGGCGCAGGGCATGCTCACGGTGCTCGGCGCACCCAACGCCGTCCGCGGCCGGTCGACGTCGTCGGCGAACGTCCTGGTCGCCGACGCGGTGGCCGCGGGCGTGGTCGACGTGCTGTGCTGCGACTACCTGCCGTTCGCCCTCCAGGCGGCACCGCAGGCCCTCGCCCAGCAGGGCGTGCTGCCGCTGGAGCGCGCCGTCGACCTGGTGTCCACCGCTCCCGCCCGGGCCATCGGACTGCCGTCGCCGGAGATCGTCGTCGGCCGGCCGCTGACCGCCGCGCTGGGCACCGTCGCTGGCACCACGTTCATGGGCGAGGCGCTGTGGCGCGACGGTCGCCAGGTGTTCAGCCGGACGCAGGACCGCGCCCCCCGACTGGCAGCGGTGGCCGGGTGAGCACGGCCCACCCGGTCCTGACCGAGGTCGCCGACGCAGCGGTCCAGGCCCACCGCGAGGCCCACCGCCACCACGACCGCACCGCGCTCGCGGCCACGGTGTTCGAGGGGGCCGACGGGACGCCCACCATGCTCGTCGACGTGCTCGTCGAGGACGCCGTCATCGCGGCGACCGCACGGCTGGGCGTGAACCTGCTGTCCGAGGAGCGCGGCTGGCTCGACCGTGGCTCGGCGCTGACGCTGGTGGTCGACCCGGTCGACGGCTCGGCCAACGCCGCGGCCGGCGTGCCGCTGAGCTGCTTCAGCGCCGCGGTCGCGGTGGACGGGACGTTCACGCACGCGCTGACCTCGTGGCTGCACACCGACGAACGGTGGTGGGCGGCCGCCGACGAGCCGGCCTACCGGACGAGCGGCTGCGCGGACCTGCGCTCCGCCGCGGTCTCCCTGCTCCGCCCGCACGACCGCAACCGCACCGCCTGGCAGCGGGTCGCGAGCCGGGCGGCCCGGGTGCGGGTGCTCGGCTGCAGCACGCTGGACGCCGTCCTGGTCGCCACCGGGGCCACCGACGCGTTCATCGACGTCGCGAGCGACACCCACCGGCTGGTCGACCTCGCCGCGGCGCTGGTGATCGTCCCGGCCTCCGGTGGCGTGGTGCGGGACCTGCACGGCCGCCCGCTCGAGTTCGACACCGACCTGACCCGACGCTGGAGCGGGGTGGTGGCGGCGACCGAGGCGCTCGCCGACGAGCTGTGCGCCGTCGCCGCCGAGGGCCCGGTCATGGAGCAGCGCTCCTGACCTGGCACGACGACGTCGGTCCCGGTCCGCGACCCCGCCGCGTCCTGGCGGCCCTGTGCGTGACCGTGACGATGAGCTACGGGGTGCTCTACTACGCCTTCACCGTCCTCGCACCAGCGATCGTCAGCGACACCGGCTGGTCGGCAACGGCCGTCACCGCGGCGTTTTCCGGGGGCAGCGTCCTGGGCGCGGTCGGGGGCATCGCCGTCGGCCGGCTGCTCCAACGGTGCGGGCCGCGTCCGGTGATGACGACCGGGAGCCTCCTCGGTGCCGGGGCGATCGCCGCGGTCGCCCTGGCGCCGAGCTACCCGGTCTTCGTCGTGGCCTGGCTGGTGGTCGGCGCAGCCGGTGCGGGCACCTCCTATCCGCCCGCCTTCGCCGCTCTGACGCAGTGGTACGGCGGCCGCCGGGTCCGGGCGATCACGACGCTCACCCTGGTCGCCGGGTTCGCCTCGACGGTCTTCGCGCCGCTCACCGCCCTGCTGGGCGAGGGACTCGGCTGGCGCGGCGCCTACCTGGCGCTGGGCGGTGCCTACCTGGTGCTCACCGTCCCGGTCCACCTGCTGGCGCTCGGTCTGCCCTGGCGCCCGGCGGTGCACCGGCAGCACGGCCCCCCGGACCGCCAGGTCGTGACCAGCCGCCCCTTCGTCATGCTCACCGCCGCGGGGGCGCTGGCATCGCTGGTCTCCTACGCCTCGCTGGTCCACCTGGTCCCGCTGCTGATCGACCGCGGGATGGACGTGCAACTGGCGGCGTGGGCACTCGGGCTCGGTGGCGCAGGGCAGGTCGCCGGGCGGCTCCTCTACCCGGCGCTGGACCGCCGCCTGCCCCCGAATCCACGTGCCGTGCTGGTCCTGACGGCCATGGCGCTGGCGATGGTGGCACTGGCCGTCGTCCCCGGACCCGCGGCGCTGCTCGTCGCGGTCGCCGTCCTCAGCGGAGCCGCACGGGGACTGTTCACCCTGGTCAGCGCCTCCGTCGTCGCCGACCACTGGGGGTCGGACCGGTACGCCGCACTGAACGGGGCCTACAGCGCGCCGCTGGGCGTCGCCGCGGCGCTGGCCCCCGCGTTCGGAGCCGCCGTCGCCGCCGCTGCGGGGGGACCGACCGCCCTCTTCGCCGTCCTCGGGGTCCTCGCGCTCGTGGCAGCTGCCCTCGCTGCCAGCGCCGGTTCCCCGGACAGCCACCTCAGCCAGGGAGCTGGTGTTGCGGACGGCAGCCGGCGCCGGTGATCCAGCCACCGGTGGGGAGACCAGCCGGCGACCGGACGACGACGAGCGGGCCGCCGGTGCGGTGGACCGGCCGCCCACCGGACGTACGGGCGGGCGCCACGAGCGGCACAACCCCCACGGCCCTGAGGCTGTGGGGGTTGTGCAAGGTGTGTCCGAGGGGCGACTCGGTACATCCGCACACGCCTACCCGACCCATGACCGTGCGGACTGCGCGGGCTGTTCTCCAGCGTCGCGGCGTGGGCCGATCTCAGGGCGTCGCCGACTGGACGTCGGTCCTCGTGAGCAGCAGATCGAGGGCACCGGGGCCGGGAGGCGCCATTGTCGGTCCAGCCGCACGGGCCGGTAGGCGGTGCCTGTTTCGTGGCCGTCCGGGCAAGGGCCGGGCCACCGAGTCCCCGGCCGTCACACATGCGTCGGTCGACGGCCGGTGATGTGTCACTTGCGTGACGCTGGCGCCAGTGCCGGATGGCGAGCCGGTCCCCCGGGGATTCCCCGGGGGCGGTCCGCCGCAGGGGTGGACCGAGTCGCCGTGCACATCACGTCTCCGGCCCTGAGCCGGGTGAGGAGAGCACCATGACCGAGGCACACCGCGCGCCCCGCCGGCCGGCACCCGTGCGGAGTTCGCGGACCACCCGCCGCCGTCTGCTGGCGCTGCCAGTCACCGGAGCGGCTGCACTGGCCCTCGTGCTGTCGGGCTGCGGCGCCGATGAGGACGCTACGAGCGCCGTCGACGCGACGGCCTCGCCGACGACGGAGTCCCCGACGGCGGCCTCGCCGACGACGGACTCCCCGACGCCGGACTCCGGTACGTCCGCGGCGAGCGGGACGGCCCTCCAGCCGGGGCAGCTGATCGTGGGCGGGACGTCGGTCTTCGAGCTGGCCGCCCGGTCCGACGCCGACGCCGTCGGAGAGCTGGCCGAGCTGGCCGGCGCTCCGGCGTTCGGCACGGAGCTGCCGGTGCTGTCCGTTCCGACCGACGAGGGGTTCTGGGTCGGCACCCCCGACTCCGGCCGCATGTGGGTGCAGCTGACCGAGCAGGGGGAGTCCCCGGCCGACGTGGCACCGGGGGACGTGGTCACCTTCCAGGGCATCCTGGTGTCCCACGACGAGGCGTTCGTCCAGGGCCTGGGCCTGCCGGAGGAGGAGGCGACCGCCCTCACCGACATCGGCCACCACGTCGAGGTGCCGTCGGCCGGGGACCTGACCATCGACTGACCGCGGGTGCCGGGGACCCGCCGCGGGGACACTCGCGGCGCGGCGGTGGCAGCCGTGGCCGGGGGCGTCACCGCCGCCCTGGTGCTGGCCCACCAGGGGGTCGACGTCCTGGTCGTCGACCGGCACGAGGGGCTCATCCGCGGCCGCGCGCGGTGCACCAGGACGACGAGTCCGCTCCTCCGACGGCCCGCTGTCCGGCGACGAGGTCCCCCTCGTGCGGCAGTCTCACCGGCATGCACGAGACCCCGGAACGCGAGGCTCTGCTGTCGTCCTTGAACCACCAGCGCGCGCACGTCCTTGACGTTCTCGAAGGGTTGACCGAGAAGGAGCTGCGCCGGTCCGTCGTCCCTTCGGGGTGGACGCCCTTGGGCCTGCTCAGCCATCTGACCATCGACGTCGAGCGCTTCTGGTTTCGGGTCGTGGTCGCCGGTGAGCGGCTCACCTTCCCCTCCGACGACCAGGTCTGGCGCATTCCCGAGGACAGGCGGGCCAGTGACGTCGTCGAGGCCTACCGGGCCGAGGCGCGCCGCAGCGACCGCTTGATCCGAGCACGAGCCCTCGACGCACCCTCGGCGCGCTGGCCGCTGACGGCCTTCCCCGGGACGCCCGACCTGGACTTGCGCACCACCGTGCTGCACGTCATCACGGAGACGGCCGGCCACGCCGGCCACCTCGACGTGGTGCGCGAGCTGATCGACGGCCACCAACACCTCGTCATGACCGAGTTCAGCGACCCTGACGCTGGCTCCGCCAACCAGTTCTCGCCGGAGGCGTCTCAGTGAACGACCTGCTACCCGGCGCCGACTCGCTCGGGGCCCTGACCGTGTTCGTCACCGACGTCGGGGCCGAGGTGGCCTTCCACCGCGACGTCCTCGGGTTGGCCGTTGCCTTCGCTGACGCCGACTCGGCGGTGCTGATGCTCGGGCACACGGCGCTGAACCTGCTGTCGGTCGATGAGGCCGAGGAGCTGGTCGCCCCGGCCGCGACGAGCGCTATCAACTTCCACGCCCAGATGATGCTGACCATGTGGGTGCACGACGTCGACGCGGTCTGCGTCGAGCTGACCCGCCGTGGGGTGGACCTGCTCAACGGGCCCGTGGACCGACCGTGGGGCAAGCGCACTGCCGCTTTCGCCTCTCCCACTGGGCTGGGGTGGGAAGTCGCGCAAGACCCCTGAGCAGCGCTCCGGGGCGCCTGGCGTCGGGAGCCCTCCAGCCGACCGATGGCTTCCAGATGCCGATCCTCTTGCGGCTCTGCCGTATGCCGAGGTCAGGTTGCAGAAGCCGCAGGACCGTCGGAATCCCGTCCGGGTCAAGGAGGTGCGGGGTACCCGCCAGTACCGGCGGGTGTCTCGTGCCGGGTTCAGGGGAGGCTCGGTACTGACACACCCGGCGGCAGGGCCGATACAAGTTTCCACGACATCGACACGAGCCCGCTGCGCTCGATCGTCTAGAGGTGGCCCACCCACCGAGAGGACCTCGACCCGTGATCCGGATCAACATCACCAGCGTGTTCGTGGACGACCAGGCCAAGTCAGAACTCGGTGGCGCGGTGGGATGGGGACGACTGTGCTGTTCGTGAACTTCGGAGAGGGCTGAGACGACGAGGGCGACGGTGCGGTTGTCGTCGGGAGCCAGGTGGCGCAGGAGTCCCTGGACGGTGGTTCCCGGCAGCTCGACCAGCGCCTGGGTCAGTCGTATCCGTATCGCCGGGTCAGCGGTCGGTGACCTGCGGTCTCCCGGCGGCAGCCCGGCGACAGGATTGCTGCGTTGAAGGTGCGCACGCGGGTAACCGCCCCTCATGGACGATGACGGTGCCCGTACGAGATTGGAACTTCACGAGCCTGGATTCGATGGGGAGCTGGTGATCGAGGACCGTCACGATGGGCGTCGAGTGCGGGTCTCCGGCACTCGACCGCAGGATGGTGCAGCGGTGGTCAAGGACGTGCCTGCGGATCGAGACCCGGAGTTGGCGAAGCTCGTCGAGCTTGTCGTCGGCGGCGACGACGGGGCCGCAGTCAGACTGCTGGCCCATGTCGGCGTGTTGGACCCCGCCTAGCTGTACCCGACCAGGACGTTGGTGACGGTGGGGCGGGGGTTGGACTGAGAAGAACCTCCGAGTGGGGTGTGTGGCTTGTCGAAGGCCCATCCGCCCGGAGGTTCTCGTGCCCCACGGTGATGCCTGCACCACCGCTCACGGCCACGAGCTGGTCGTCGGGACTGCCCCTGCTCAGTTGATCCCTCCCTACGAGGGGGCCACTAGCGGACGTCGCAAACCAATGCCCAGCCGACGGCGACTACGTCGACACCGAGAACGCCACCGATGCCGCCCTGGCGAAGGTCGGCGGGCTCACGACCGTGCTGGTCCGCCCACCGGTGATCCTGGGCGCCGGCGACACGTCGGTCTGGAACACGCTGCAACCGAAGGCCGTCCTCGGCGGTGAGCGCCGGGGCAACCCGGCGAGGACCTGGCCGTGGGTGCACGTCGATGACCTGGCGGCCTTCATCGCGGACGTTGCCACGGGCGCCGTCGCCACCGCCGACGACCCGGACCGGGGCCCGGTGGCCGGCGGGACGACCCCGGTCATCGTCGCGGGCGAGTCGGCGACGCGGGGGGACCACCTCGGCACAGTGACCGACGCTCTGGGGGTCGCGCCCCAGTGGTCCGACGAGCCGGTGTGGACCGGACAGCTGCTCACCGACCGAGCACGCGGGTGGAGCTGGGTGCCGCGGGTGAGCCTCGCGCGGGCCATGGACGGGCTGCGGCGGGGGCTGACGACGCACGCGTGACCGTTCCGAGGTACGACCCAGCGGAGTGAGGACGGCCGGCAGGCTGTGAGTTCGCGCAGGCCCGCGTGATCGACCCCGCCGACGACCCAGTCCTGGGAATCTGACGATGGGTCCGCCACCTCCACGGCCCATAAGCTCACGGCATGGCTTCCAACCGCAAGCCGCTCGACGACCTGCGTGAGACCGTCGGTCGCCTGGGAGATCAACTTCCGCGGTCCGGGCTGCGGGGCGTGGACGACCTGGTGAGCGACCTCTTCGGCGGCCGCCCCGGGCCGGCTCGGCCGCTGGTGGCGATCCAGGCAGAGCTCGATGGGCTCATCGGGCTCGAAGCGGTGAAGGAGCAGGTGCGGGCGCTCGTCGCCTTCCTGCAGGTGCAGGCGCGCCGCAAGGTGCACGGCCTGCCCGAGGCGGCGACGTCCCAGCACCTGGTGTTCCTCGGGAACCCCGGTACGGGCAAGACCACGGTGGCGCGGCTCCTGGCCGAGATGTACCGGGCGGTCGGCTTGCTGCAGAAGGGGCACCTGGTGGAGGTCGATCGGGCTGCCCTGGTCGGGCAGTACGTCGGAGCGACCGCGATCAAGACCGACCGCGTGATCCGCCGGGCACTCGACGGCGTCCTGTTCATCGACGAGGCCTACTCGCTGGCCCCGGAGGGCGACGGCCGGCTGGACTTCGGGCCGGAGGCGGTCGAGGTGCTGCTCAAGCGCATGGAGGACCACCGCCACCGCCTGGTGGTGATCGTGGCCGGCTATCCCCGGCTCATGGAGTCGTTCCTGCGCTCGAACCCCGGCCTCCGCTCGCGGTTCGCTCGTGAGATCGAGTTCCCCGACTACTCGACGGAGGAACTCGAAGCGATCTTCACCAACATCGTGGCCCAGCACGAGTACGTGCTGGAGCCTGGTGCTGAGGTGACGCTCCGCCGCACCCTCGCTGGCCTGAGTTCTGATGAGGAGTCCGGCAACGCGCGCTTCGCACGCACGCTGTTCGAGCAGTCGCTCAACCGCCAGGCGCTGCGGCTGACGCGGGACAAGGGCCGGAGTGTGGATGCGCTCGACCGTGCCGACGTGTCGACGCTCACCGCGAGCGACCTCACCGAGGCTGTCCGCACGCTGGGCGAGTAGTCAACGTGTGGAGCCGAACTCTCCGATGACGACGCTGGCTCGGGTGGCGTCCAGGACGGTGGTGACGTCCCGGCTGTGACTCGAGCCTCCGCCGAACCGTCGGTCCCGTGGTGACAGCCGGTCGGACGCCGGCCCCACCCCGGCGTGGTGCGGTCCCGCTGTGCCCGCCGCGTCCGGGCGGGGTGGCGACACCTCGGCGGTCCCGCCAGTGGCGGACCGGCATGCCGGTTGGTGTGCCCCGATCAGGGTTCAGCGCTGGTCGCGGCGCAGCGGGTGGTCGTCGGGAACCTCGACCACGGCGATCCGGACGCCGTCGGGGTCCTCGATCCACATCTCGACCAGTCCCCAGGGTTCTGCTCGAGGCGGTCGCGTCACCGTGACACCGACGTCCGCCAGCCGCTCGTGTTCCCGGGCGACGTCCCGTACCTGCAACCAGAGGCCCAGCCCCACAGGTGGCTGCTCGGCACGACCAGAGACCTCGAGCAGGCCGTTGCCGAGGAAGTAGACGACGCCGCGATGCTCCGGTGGGCCGAACTCCCGGTAGACGGCCAGGCCGAGGACGTCGCCGTAGAACGCGTGTGACCGCGCCGGCTCGGTCGGTCGCAGCAGGATGCGGCTGCTCAACACCTCCATCGCAACATCTTCCGTCAGGCGTGCGGTTGCTCCGCGGAAGGCTGCGCCGCGGGCCAGTTCACGCATCGGATGAGCAGCCCCGCAGGGTGACGTCACCGCACACACAGGCGCGCCGGCGTTGCGGTGGCGGGACGTCGACCCAGGCACCGGCACGCGTCGCCGTCCGCCGCAGCGGGAGCGAGTCGAGGAAGGGAAGCGCCCACTGAGCGGTCCGCGGGTCGGTGGCGCTGGACCTGCTCCGGGGCACCATCCTGGTGCTCGGCGCCTTCGACGGTACAAATCGTCACCACGAGGTCTCACGGCGGTGCAGGGAGGCCCGCGTGGACCTGGGCACAGGAACACCCCGGGCCCCTGCCTGCAGGAACACCGGGTACGACTGTGTCCGAGGGGGGACACGGTGCTTCCGCAGACGCCTGCCCAATCGGGACCGTGCGCTGGTCAACACCGTTGTTGCTTACCGTGGTACGACCTTCCTGCCGTTGCCCGGAAAGGGGTCGATCGTGCGGCTTGAGGTCAAGGCGACCGGCCGGTGGACGGTGAGCACCAATGCGGTCGACGACGCAGACAACCTTCGCCACGGCGAACCTGTTGTCGGGTCAGGCGACAGCGTGCTCCTCTACGAGGACCCGGGCGGCATCGCCCACATCACCGGCAATCAGGCCAGGAGGCACTTCGCCGTCGTGGCCCGCCCCACCACTGCCGATCGAGGACGGTCGCTGGTCAACAGTCGACGACTACGCGGGTTCCGTGCCTTGCCCGCCGGGCCTGATAGCCGTCGTCGTCCGTGCTGTGGGGGAGTGGACCATTGACGTTTCGTGAGGCTGAGCTCGTAGCCGCCAATGATGCGAACGCCCGAGAGATGCCAGTAGAGGATCGATCGATGCCCGGGAGACCTTACCGACGGCGAAACACGTACTCCGCGAAGATGCCGTCCTCGGAGAACTCGGCAACCTCGATGGTGAAGCCGGCCCGCTGCGCCAGGGCTTCGAAGAGCCAGGTGTAGGTCGAGTGCTCGTCCCGAACGTGCTCCTCGTAGTCAGCGCGGCTCCATCCCTTGCCATCGTCGGGTCCGCCGGTGGCGCACCATGCCTCGAGGCGGTCCTCGGCCTCGTGGGGCCCGAATGAGTAGATGACATCCCAGACCCGCAGGAGTCCGCCGGGGCGCAGCGTCCGGTGGATGCGTGCCAGAGCTACGCCTTTCCAGAAGTCGGGCAGGTGGTGCAAGGCGTACCGGCTGTAGACGACGTCGGCGGCTGCGCCTTCGTGCTCATAGTCCAAGAAGCCGGCTTGCACGACGTCAACGTTGTTGACCTGCTCGCGGGTGAGCTTGGCCTGCAGCTCGGTAATCATGACCGGAGACACGTCGACGGCGACGACCCGATCGCAGACGCGTGCCGCCGCGACCGCGAACTGGCCGGTGCCCGTCCCCAACTCCACGACAACGGACTCCGGACTGAGGCCCCACTGCTGCAGTAGTGCCACCTCGCGGTCCGGGGAGGCGTCCTCGATCGCGTCGTACCGGGCCACGTGCTGGGCATCGAGATTCTCGCGCCCGGCGCTGGCCACCTGGTCCAGACGCCAGCCGGGCTGGGAAGCGTTGTCGGTCCGGGGCACGCCCGGAACGCTAGTGGTCAGGGACCCCGCAGCGAGAGGGTCACCGGAGCACGACGACGGGCCGCCCACATGGAGACCCACTGCTAGCGAAGATCAGTCGTTGGGCGAGCGACTGCAGGCCGTCGGCACCTGTCTCACAGGGGAACGCTCAACGGGAAGGATGCAGGTCAGGCGTTGCGCCGTGCGGCGGACGTGCCGTATGCCCGTCCGGTGGAGATTACCGCAGGGGGCGCTAATCGGTACGACTGCTGCCGCACCCTGGCCTGATGCTGGTGGTGACAGGCTGGCACCGCGCCCGGTTCAGTCCATCCCTGCCAGTGCCTGGATGACTTAGACGCGTCCGAGGCCCACGGCCAGGCGGTCGTTCGACAAAGTCCTCCAGGCATCCAGCGGACGTGCCGACGTCAAAAGCAGGAGAACCCCCGCCGGCCTGTGGGCCGTGGGGGTTCAACTCGGTGTCCGAGGGGCGACACGCTACTTACGCACGACTGCCACTCACTGATACATGACGGGCACCAGCAGGGACTTGGCGGTCAGCTGCCCCACCTGAGAACACGCAGGACGTCCCTGACAAGCCGTCCGCGGCGAGTCGATCCAGCTTGTTGATGTGCGGTCACGTCAGAGCTCGGTCACGGTGATGCGGGCGCCCGGATCCTCGTCCGCGCCGGTGGGGCGCTTGGATGCCGTGATGCGGTCGACCCGTACGTCGTCCGCTTCCACGCGCAGCCCTGTCCCTGGTCGCACGCCGATTACGCCGACGAGGGCATCGATCGCCGCCTTAATCAAGTTGTCGAGGTCCGGCTCGCTACGCCCTCTCTGGTCCTGACCGAGCAGAAATTCGAGGTCGACTTGCGCTCGACACCCGGCCGGAAGCGTGCAGCCGGTGAACGCCGACCGGACGTCCGCCTTCCATCGCTGATCGTTGGTGCCCGCCGAGTAGCCGGTGGGCCTGCCACGGATCACCCGTTCGAAGCGGCCGGCTGCCGGCACACAACCATCACCGCCACGGCGCTCGGGTTGCTGCGGTCGGTGCAGCGGCGGGGGCGGCGCGACGATGTAGCCGACTTCTACGTCGCCGTAGACCTCCAGCGAGCGGCGCCGGTGGTGCCACAGCCACGCCAGGTGAGCGCACACGACGGCGTCCAGTTCGTCTTCCATGCGGGTGAGGTCACCGGGGCGCGGCGAGGCGAGTACTTGCTTTAGGTGGCCCCATCGCGGACTACTGGCCAGGTCCAACTCCGGGATGGACTCAAGGTGCTGCACGAACGACCGGAATCCCGGCGCCCGTCCTTGATGGTTGCCCTTCTTGTAGTCCAGGCGGTACGGAAGCTGGAAGAGACCCACGAGCGCAGGATGCGGATAGACCTCGATGCAGACGCCAACGTCACCACCGGTGGGCGTCTGGGGATCCACCGCCCACCCCAAGCGCTGAGCCAACCTCATGGCGCGCGTGTCGCCGCCTGGAAAGCGGGTGCGGTTGGAGGTGTGGGCAGACGCGCCGAAACCGCCGAACGCCTGACCTATCAGCTTCTCCGGAACGCGTTGACCGGTTTCGTTGGGCACGATCAGGGGGGCGTCGACGGCAGCGACGACGACCCGACCGGGCTGTGCCGCTACCCATCCGGTGATCTCGTCGTCGGTCTTGAGCCGTCCAGATGCGGTCAGGCGACCTGTGTCGTCAACCGCCGCCACTCCTGTGGCACCGGTCGTCCAGCCGAGATCGACACCCAGGAAGAACGACGTGCTGTGGGTCGCCTCCGCACTGATCATCTTCACAGTCTGCCAAGCGGTGCTCCCTCCAGTGACGGCGCGGGACCGCCCCCAGTTCAGCCGATCTCTTGCAAGTGAGTGAACGACCAGGACCCGTCCAAGAACCACGGCAAGCCGGTCGTTCGATGAAGCCCTCAGCCATCACGCAGACGTGCCGACGCCAGGAACGGGAGAACCCCCAGCGGCCGGTAGCCGTGAGGGTTCAACTCGGTGTCCGAGGGGGGACACGGTACTTCCGCACACGCCTGCCCATTCGGGGCCTGCGAGGCGGACTGAGCCGCTGACCTGCATTGATTGATCCGGATGGCGCCCCCTAGAGACATGGCTCAGCGCCGCTTGGCTGGTTCCGACGGCTGAGCGCCTGCGATCTCCCGGTTTCAGGGACTGATCACATGGAGGACGGCGTCCCACATGTCGGGCAGCTCGTTAGAGCCGACGCTGAGCCCGAGCTGGTCTGTGAACCGGACCGACGACGGCCGGTTGAAGAGTGCCGGAACTCGGACGGGGTTGGGCCAAGAAGTCCGTACCGGGTGATCTTCATGCCCGGCTCCAAGGGCGTCAGGAGCTCGGGCATCACAGGAGTTGACGGGCAGCTCCGGCTTGACGGAGCTCACATGATGGCTGCCCGTCATGGCCAAGCAGGCAACGGCAACAGCTGTGCGCTTGTAGGCGTTGTTCACTTGTGTGAGGGCGGCGGGCGGCCTCCGGGCTGATCCCTCGGGGTCCTTGCTGAGGTCGACTCCTCGATAGGGCTGGACGCCCTCGATCAGGTCGACTTCGGTTCGGCTCACATTGGTCAGGGGGCCTTCGTCAGGCCATGTCTTCTGCACGCGGTTGCGCCAGAAGCGCCCGAGGTCCAGGACCCGGACCGGCGAGTGGGGGACGCCCAACTCGTCGAGGTGGGGGATCCGGGCGTCGAGCTCTGCCTCGTCGGCCACCTCGAAGGCGAGGTGGTCGAGGCCGGTGCGGCGGCGGTCGAACGGCTCGGACGATGATCCGTCGTCGGGCCGGTAAAGCCCGAGCACGAAAATGTGTTCGGCTCGAGCAGGACACGCGGCGAGCCGGCGCCTTCCGCGCTGTACCGACGGATCTCCTGCAGGCCGAGGACGCGCTGGTACCACTGGGCGGCGGGTCAGGCGTCGAACTCGTCGTGCGCCCGGAGGAAGGCCAGCCGCTCCTCCTCGGAGAGCTCGAGGCCGGCCGCGGCCCGGGCGATGTTCGCGCCGAAGTAGGACTCCCGCGGTGCCCCGGGGCGCGAACAGCAGCAGCATCTCCCTGCGTTCCCCGGAGGCGTTGCGGAAGGCGTGCACCCCGCCGACGGGCACGTGCAGGAAGTCCCCGGCCGTGGCGTCGTACCAGTCGCCGTCGTAGAGCTGGACGGTGCCGGACAGGACGAAGAGCGACTCGGAGATCGTGCGGTGGACGTGCGGGCCCGGGCCCGTAGGAGGGCCCGTCATCGTGTCCGGGTACAGGCCGAACTCGCCGTCGGTCTGCACGGCGGTGGCCAGGAACCTGATCTCGGTGGCCGGGCCGACCAGCTCCGGTGCGGTGCCAGCGCGGCGCAGCCGGCCGCTCCGTTCGCCCTCGTCACCGCGATACCTGACCGCCGGGTAGCCGGGCGCGTCCGGCTACCCGCCGGTCCAGCCTGCCAGAGCGGCGGGCTGGGCGGATCGGTCTTGCTACCGGCTCAGCGAGCGGTCGCGGAGGGCGTAGGCCCTCTCCCGGAAAGTCGCGACGATGCGCGCCTCGTCGAGGCCCACGACCTCACCGCCGTCCACCAGGACGCGACCGCCGACGACGGTGTGCGTGACGTCGCCGGCCCGGCTGCTGTAGACCAGCGCGGCGGCCGCGTCGTACACCGGCGCGGTGTGGGGGCGGTCCAGGTCGACGACGATCAGGTCGGCCGGTGCGCCGACCGCCAGCCGACCCACTTCGGGGCGGTGCATCGCGTCCGCGGAACCGGCCGTCGCCAGGTTCAGCGCCTCGCCGGTGGTGAGGAAGGTCGGGTCCTGCGTCGCCTGCTTGTGGATGGCGGCGGCGAACTTCATCTCCTGGAACATGTCCAGCGAGTTGTGGCTGGCCGGCCCGTCGGTGGCCAGCCCGACGGTGACCCCGGCCTGCAGCAGCCCCCGGAGGTCCATCGTCCCGGACACCAGCTTGGCGTTGCTGATCGGGCAGTGCGCCACCTTGACCCCGGCGCCGGCGAGCAGCGCGATGTCGGTCGCGGTGAGCTGCGTGCAGTGCGCAGCGGTCACGTCGGGGCCGAGGAAGCCGAGGTCGTCGAGCCACTCCACCGTGGTGCGGCCGTAGGTCTGCTCCATGAAGGCCTGCTCGCGCAGCCCCTCGGCTACGTGGGTGTGGATCGGCAGCCCGCGGTCGGTGGCCAGCTCGCGCAGCGCCTTCCAGAGGTCACCGGTGCAGGAGTAGGGCGCGTGCGGGGACAGCCCGAGGCGCAGCCGGTCGCCGTCGACCCCGGCGGCGACGGCGACGGCAGACGCCGCGTCGAAGTCCTCGACCGCCTTCCACGACCACGGGGCCACGTCGGCGTAGACGCCCCGGTCGGCGAAGCCGAAGCCGAGCGTGGCCCGTAGCGGGAGGTCCGTAAGGGCCCGGACCTGCGGGGTCACCGCGTATGCGTCGAAGTGCTCGTTGAAGCTGGTGATCCCCGCCTTGGCCATCTCGACAAGGCCGCACATCGATGCCCAGTAGAGGGTCTCGTGGTCGAAGTTCTGCTTGAGCCGCCACATGGTGTCCAGCCACGCGAACAGCTCGGTGTCCTCCAGCAGGCCGCGCAGCAGCATGTTCGACGCGACGTGGGTGTGCGAGTCCACGAAGCCCGGGAGCACCGCCGAGCCCGAGGCGTCGATGGCCCGGGTGGCGCGCACGGGCACCGAAGCGGGGACGACGTCGGCGATCACCCCGCCGTCCACGAGGACCGTCGCCCCCGGCAGCGGGTCGCCGCCGGTCATGGTGAACACGGTCCCGCCGGTGACGGCGAGGTCGCAGGTCCGTTCGGTGGTCATGCCAGTGCTCCGGAGGGGGACGGGGTGCGGAAGCGGACGAGCCCGAGCTGCTGGAGCCGGCAGCCCAGCTGCAGGAGGGTGCGGTCGGAGCCTGGGGCCCCCAGGAGCTGGGCGCCGACGGGGAGGCCGGTCTCGTCACCGGGCCCCACGGGGACGACCAGCGAGGGGCAGTGGGCGACCGAAGTGAGCACCGACCAGTCGCACAGCGACTCCGCCGGCACCTCGACGCCGTCGACGGTCGCCGTGCGCTGCGCGGCGGGGACGTCGGACAGCAGCGGGGCGGTGGTCGCCACCGCCGGGCAGACCAGCGCGTCCACCGCGCCGGGGCCGCTGAAGACGCTGACCTCCCAGGCGGCGACGACGTCGGCCTGCTCCTCCAGGTCGGCGAGCAGCGGCCGGGCTAGCCCGAGGTCCCCCGCGCCGTGGGCGATCTGGGCGGCGACGAGGCGGCCGTACAGCTCCGCCTCCGGCCGGCCGGCCTTCGGCGGGGTGACCGGAACGATGTCGCAGCCTGCGTCCGCGGCCTCGGCACACCACCGCTGGAGGGCCCGGCGGGTCTCATGATCGGTGGCTGGCCACACTGGGGGGAGCCAGAGGCCCAGCCGGGGCGCGCGCTCCGGTGGGGAAGCCGTGTCCGCCGGTCCCGGGTGCAGGGCCGCGCCGGCGAGCAGGGCGTCCCAGGCAGGGAGCAGCTCCGCGCAGGTGCGGGCCGTCAGCCCTACCGTCGCGGCCGGCGGTTCCAGCCGCAGCCGGGACGGCCAGGGCAGGTGGCCCCGATTGGAGACCAAGCCGTGGGTGGGCCGCAGCGCCGCGACACCGCACCAGGCCGCCGGCATCCGCACCGAGCCGACCATGTCGCTGCCGAGGTCCAGCCGGGAGTGCCCGGCCGCGACGGCGGCCGCACCGCCGGAGGACCCGCCTCCGGTGCGCGTTCGGTCCCACGGGTTGCGGGTGTGCCCGAATTCGGCGGACCGGGCCTGGTGGTCGGCGAGCCGCTCCGGGACGTTGGTCTTGCCCACCACGACGCACCCGGCCGCGCGCAGAGCGGCGACGGCGGGAGCGTCCCGGTCCGCGACGTGCCGGTGCCCGGGCACGCCGTCGGCGGTGATCAGGCCGGCCACGTCGAACGCGTCCTTGACCGTGAGCGGCAGCCCGGCCAGCGGCGGGAGGGACCCGCCGGACCACCGCCCGGCGTCGATCGCGGCCGCCTCGGCGAGCGCCGCGGGTGCCGGCCGCACCACCGAGTTGACGGGGTCCTCCGGCCCGTCGCGGTCCTGCGCGAGGGCGGCGAGCGCGCCGCGGACGGCGTCCTGGGCCGTGGTCGGAGGGCGGGTCAGGTTCGGCGGCACCGCGACTCCCTCGGCGACAACTCGGGCGGCTGTCGGTGCGAGCGACGTTATGGACGCCGGATGCGTTCCGGGCGTCCGCGGTGTTCCCCTTGCGATAACTCCCGGGATCTCGAGGACGCCGTCCGGACCGCCGAGGGGAAGGTTCACGGCACAGAAACACGGCCGCACACAGGGGCTGACATGCCCGTCGCATGCTCGGCGGGTGACACCCCACCTGCCGCCGAGTGCGGGCACGATCGACCGGCTGACCGCCACCGACCGGGCGTACCTCGAGGAGTGCATCCGGCTCTCCCACGCTTCCCGGGCCGAGGGTAGGCACCCCTTCGCCGCGCTGGTCGTGAGCGGGGACGGCGACGTCATCGCCTCCGCGGGCAACAACTCGCTGCCGCCGGAGGGGGACCCGACCCAGCACGCGGAACTGCGCGCGGTAGCGGCCGCCGCCCGCCTCCTCCCGCCTGAGGAGATGAACCGGGCCACCCTCTTCACCAGCGCCGAGCCCTGCGCCATGTGCTCCGGGGCGGTGTATTGGACCGGCGTCTCCCGCGTGGTCTACGCGCTGTCGGAGCACCGGCTCCTGGCGCTCACCGGCGACCACCCGGAGAACCCCACCTTCTCCCTGCCCTGCCGCGAGGTCTTCGTCCGCGGCCAACGGGACATCGAGGTCGTCGGCCCGCTGCTGGAGGACGAGGCAGCGACCGCCCACGAGGGTTTCTGGGGCTGACGGCCTAGTGCTCACTGCGCCGCTCGTTGATGGTGCGGAGCACCGCCTTCCGGCCCCGGCCGAGCTCGTCCTTGGCCCGCTCGGCGCGGTCGAGCTGCGCCTCGTCCTCCATGGCGGCCACGCGCTGCGTGCCTCGGGAGTGGGGACGTCGATCAGCTCGGCGCCCGTGTGCCCCTGCCGGGCCGCCTCGGTGTTGTGCAGGTGCTGGCTCGCCCCCGACCGCTTCGCCCGGTCGGTGGCCTGCTTCGCCTCCTCGCTGAGCAGCTTCCAGGCGGCGTCCGCAGGCAGCGCGCGGTCCCTTCCCCGTCGCAGGCCAGGGCGCTGCCGTCCGCGGTGTGCCAGTCCTGCTCCGTTCACTCAACGAGGTGCTGCTGCGACGGGGGCGCTCGCCTTCGTGCCGGTAGCCTCCGCACTGCTTCTCGTACTCTGCCGTCAGGAGCTGGCTCTTGCGGGTCCTCCACCGACCCGGCCCGCCGCCCCGGTCGCCGGGCTTGGTCTCCTCCTTGAGGAGGGCCCACAGCTCGGGCTCGTGTAGTCGTCCGCGTAGTCCTCCGCCGTCTTGCCGCTCATCGCCCGGTGCTACCCGCCGGAGTGGGAAGGGTGAACGTCGGCCCGGGGGGCTAGCGGGGCCGGCGAAGTCCGCCGGCCGGAAGTGCCCGTCGGACAGCCGACCCTCGATCTGCAAGAGGCTGCAGCCGGTGAGCTCGGGCATCCTCCGGTACAGGAAGACGAGACCGGCGATGTTGAACGCGGCGTACAGCCAGAACGTCTGGCCGGTGCCGATCGTGTCGATGATGGCCAGCAGCGTGTGGGTGATGAGCAGGTGCGTGCCCCACAGAGAGGCCGACTGGGCCGCGGCGCCGGCCTCGCGGGTGGCCAGCGGGTAGATCTCCGAGCCGGTGAGTCAGCCCATGAGCTGGATCCCGCCGGCCGTGAAGGCCATGAAGACGATCAGCGTCGCGACGATGTAGAGGACTTGTGCCTCGCCGTCGTTGCCGGTGACGAAGAAGGTACCGAGCACCGCCAGCGCCAGCGCGGCCCCGGCAGGGTCAGCCGCCGCCGGCCCACGCGGTCGATGATCGCCAGCAGGATCAGCTGGGTGACCAGGGTACGTCGAACCCAGGGCGACCGGCACCCGCAGCGCGGCGGTGTCGGAGAAGCCGTTGTCGGTGAGGATCGTCGGGTAGTAGTAGACGATGCATTTTCGATGCCCGACTGCTGGGTAGAGATCGCCAGGCCGCACCCGACGACGAGCGCCGGCCGGACCCACAGCTCGCGCAGCCGCGCCAGCCGCTCGCCTTCGCCGTCCGCTCTGCCTCGACCGGCTCGTCGATCCCCCGCAGCTCAGGGGGAGGCGTCGGCGCCGGCGGGGCGGACCCGCTCGAGCGCCTCCCGCGCGCGTCCTGCCCGGCTTCGACCAGCCAGCGCGGGCTGTCGGGCCGGCGCAGCATCAGCCCGAGCACCAGGGCGCTGGGCACCACCGCCGCGCCGCTCGCCACCCGCCAGCCGACGCTCTCGCTGGCACCGACGATCGTGGCGATGACGAGGCCGACGCCGATGGCGATCTGGAAGAACAGCATCAGGCGGCAGCGATAGCGCCAGGCAGCTCCAGCGAAGGGGCTCCGCGCAGCGCCGGCGAACGGGAGAGTCCGATCACCGCGTCCGAGCGCACCGCCGCGCCCATCCCCGGTACGTCCGGCACCGACACGTAGCGGGACGACGGCGGTGGGCTGACCGGAGCGGTTGTGGTCGTGGCGCTGGTGTCGGCCATCTCCGGCCTGCTTCACGGCTACGACACCGGGTCATCTCCGGGGCGCTGCTGCAGATCAGCGACGAGTTCGGCACCGGCAGCGGCTGGGAGCAGGTGATCGGCGCCCCGGTGTGCAGCCCGCTGAACGAACCGCTGGGCCGGCGCCGGACGCTGCTGATCGTCGCCACGGTGTTCGTCCTCGGCTCGCCGCGTCGCTGTCGCCGGACCCGGTCACCCTGTCGCTGTCCCGAATCGTCATCGGCTACGCCGTCGGCGGGGCGACCCAGACCGCCCCGGTGTACGTCGGGGAGCTGGCTCCCTCCGCCACCGTACGGCCGGGAGCAGGTCGCCTGCCGACGGGGCCACGCCGACCCGGCGGCGTCGCCACCGGTGCAGCGGTGCACCGGTGCCTGGTCGTCACGTGCTGGGAACCGTTGCGCAACGTCCGCCCGGTGTCCTGTCCGGACACCAGCGGGTGACGTCCGCCCGCCCCTCCGAGAGGACACCTGCATGAGCACGATCGCCGAGCACCAGACCGACGGAGCGGTCCGGGAGAACCGCCACCCCGGGCCTGCCCACCTGGTGCTCTCGGAGCAGCCGGGTCTTCCGGCGCTTCTGGTACGCGGTGTGCTTCGCGGACGCGGTGCAGGAGGGGCCCGTGGCCCGCACCGTCCTGGGGACCGAGCTCGTGCTGTGGCGTCCGCAGGCCGAGGGGCCGGTCAGCGCGGCGCACGACCGCTGCGCGCACCGGGACGCCCCGCTGTCCATGGGCTCGGTCGCCGATTGCCACCTGGTCTGCCCTCACCACGGGTGGGAGTGGGACGCGCAGGGACGGACACAGCGGATCCCGCAGTTCCCGACGGCGCCGTTCCCCACGAAGAGTGGGCTGACGATGGTCGCCGTCCAGGAGCGCTACGGGATGGTGTTTATCTGCCTGGCGACCGAGGCCGAGGGCGGTCCGATCTGCGACATCCCGACGGTGCCCGAGTTCGATGACCCGGCCTGGCGGGTGGTGCCCGAGCGGGAGTGGGCCTTCGGTTGCACGGCCATGCACCTGCTGGAGAACAACTTCGACCCGGGCCACGTGGCCTTCGTTCACCGCGGCAGCTTCGGCGACCCGGACCTCGCCGAGCTCACCGACAGCACCGTCGTCCCCACCGCCTACGGGCTGGAGGTGCGCGCCGAGACGCCGGTGGCCGCCCGTCCGGGCGAGACCGGCGCCACGGTCCGGCGGACGGTGTCCCGGCTGCACATGCCGTTCTTCGGCGTCATCACGATCACCTATCCGGACGGCCTGCAGCACATGATGGTCAAGGCCATCACCCCGGTCGACGACGAGCGCAGCGTGAACATCCAGGTCGTCTTGCGCACCGACCGCGAAGAGGACCGGACGGCCGCCGACATCGTCGCCTTCGACGACATCGCCGAGGAGGAGGACCGGGTCCTGCTCGACCGGATCCGCGGGTCCTATCCGCTGGCTCCGCACCTCAACGCGCATGCCAAGGCCGACCGCGCCTCGCTGGCCATCCGGCGGCGGTGGACGGATCTGGTCACGGGCCGCTTCACCCCTGACGAGTGACCGTCCCCGGGTGACCGGGCCGGGCGGTCATCCGTAGAGGCCGGGCGGCCGCTCGGCCGACTCCAGCCAGGCGCTCCGGCGCTCGAACAGGCCGGGCACCAGGGCACGGACGCGACCGACCAGCTCGCCCAGGTCGGCGGTCACCAGCTCCCCGTCCTGCACCACCACCTGGCCCGCGACCATGGTCAGGGCGACGTCGCTGCCCCGCACCGCGTGCACCAGGTTGTGGTGCACGTTCGCGTACGGCCCGCTGCCGAGCAGCGGGGTCATCCGCGGCGTGTCCGCGCGGACGGCGATCAGGTCGGCGTCCTTGCCCCGCTCGAGCGAGCCGATCCGCTCGTCCAGCCCGAGTGCGGCGGCCCCGCCACGGGTGGCCATGTGCAGGACGTCCCAGGAGTCCATCGCCGCGGCGTCCATGTCCCGCAGCTTGCCGAGCAGCGAGGCCACCTTCATCTCCTCGAACATGTCGAGGTTGTTGTTCTCCTTCTCCCCGTCGGTGCCGAGGCCGACGTGCACGCCCGCGGCCAGGAGCTCCCGGACCGGCGCCATGCCGCTGGCCAGCTTCATGTTGCTCACCGGGTTGTGCGAGACGCCCACCCCCCGCTGCGCCAGCAGCTCGACCTCCGACTGGTCCAGCCACACCGCGTGGGCGATGACCGCGCGGGGCACGTCGAGCAGGCCGAGCCGCTCCAGGGCGAACATCGGCCGGGCGCCCACCTTCGCCTCGAAGTCGGCCACCTCCACCTCGGCCTCGCTGCAGTGCGTGTAGAAGCCGGTGTCGTAATCGCGTGCCAGCTCGGCCGCCCGCTGCTGGCCGGCCCGGTCGGCGTAGAAGGGGTGCTCCAGCCCGACCCAGGGGACGATGCGCCCGCCGGCGGCGCCCGACCACTCCCGCAGCATCCGCTCGTTGTCGTCGAGGCTGTCGAAGTAGTCGTGGTCGGGGTGCGCGCCGACGTAGTTGACGGTGACCAGCCGGTTGCCCAGCTCTGCCGCAGCCCGGGCCGCGCCGTCCATGTAGCGCCACATGTCGACCACCGTGGTGGTGCCCGACAGCAAGCCCTCGGCGTAGCAGAGCCACGCTGCCGCCTCGGCCTCCGCCGGACGCAACACCCGGTGCATGGGGTCGATGTGCAGGCGCAGCCACTCCCAGACCGGCAGGTGCTCGGCGGTCCCGCGGAGCATGCCGGAGTGATGGTGGGCGTTGACTAGGCCGGGCAGAAGCACGTGGCCGCGCAGGTCGACCCGCTCGGCCGCCGGGTGCCGGGCGGACAGGTCCGCGGCGTCGCCCACCTCGGCGATCGCGCGGCCGTCGACCAGGACGGCGGCGTCGGCGAGCACCGACCTGGCGTCGTCCATGACGACGACGTGGTCGGCGGTGATCAGGCGGCTGGGCATCGGACTCCTCGGGACGGGGAGCTCGACCCTAGGGCCGGAGAACCGGGGCGACCGCGGGATGTCGTGCACGTCACGCGGCCTGGAACGGCTGTTGACACGTTCGCAACGCGCGCCTGACGGGGCCGTCATCGGCCCCGGCGAGATTCTTCCCCGTCACGAGCCCGGCACCCGCCGGGAGGCCTGCAGCAGGCCGCCCCGCCGTGGCGACGGGAGGAGGACGCCATGGTGCAGGTCACGACCGCGGTCGCCCGCGCACGGCCGTGGACCGGGCAGCGGACAAACGACCGGACCTGGCGCAGGCGGTCGGCGTCCCTGGCCGGACGGCTGACGCCGCTCGCCGGTCCGGTCGTGGTCCTCCTCGGGTGGGAGCTCGCCGCCCGCACGGTGCTGGCCGGCAGCTACGCCCTGCCTGCACCGACCGAGATCCTCGCCCGCTTCGTGCGGGACCTGCCCTTCGCGTGGCCGAACGTGCAGCAGACGGCGTTCGAGGCCGCCATGGGCTGGCTGTGGGGCAACCTGGTCGCCGTCCTCGCCGCCGCGGTGTTCGTCCTCGTGCGGCCGGTCGAGGCGATGCTGTTCCGGGTCTTCGTCGCGCTGTACTGCCTGCCGATCGTGGCGCTGGCCCCGATCCTGGGCGCGGTCCTCTCCGAGCCGCTGGCGCAGATCGTCATCTCCGCGCAGGGCGTCTTCTTCACCACCCTGATCGCGATGATGCTGGGCCTGCGCAGCGCCTCGCAGACGAGTCTGGACCTGGTCACCGTCTCCGGTGGGGGCGGCTGGCGGCAGCTGCTGCTGGTCCGGGTGCACGCCGCCCTGCCGTCCCTGTTCGCCGGCCTGCGGATCGCCGCGCCGGCAGCGGTGCTCGGCGCGGTCGTCGGCGAGTACCTGGGGGCGCGGTCCGGGCTGGGGGTCGCCATGGTCTACAGCCAGCAGTCCCTCGACGTCACCCGCACCTGGGGCCTCGCGCTGTCGGTGACGCTGCTGGCCGCCGCGTTCTACCTGCTGACCGTGCTCGCCGAGCGCCTCCTCGTGCCGTGGGCCACCCACGGCACCGCCCTGCAGGCCCTGCCGGCACCGGCGGTGCGCCGCGGCGGACCGATCCGGCGCACGTCCGCGGCGCTGGGCTCCGCGGTGCTGAGCGTGGCGCTGGTCCTCGTCCTGTGGCACCTGACGGTCGTGCTCAGCGGGCTGAGCTCCTACTTCATGAAGACGCCGGTGGACGTTGCCGCGCACCTGTTCACCGAGGCCGACGCCGCGGCCAACCGCTCACAGCTGGGCTCGTCCCTGCTGGTGACGGTCCGGGACACGCTGCTGGGCTACGGGGCCGGCACGCTCGCGGCCCTGGGGCTCGCGACGTCGATCGCGGTCAGCCGCACCGCCCGGCGTGTCGTGCTGCCCTTCACGATCGCCCTGCGGGCAGTGCCGCTGGTCGCCCTCACGCCGCTGTTCGTGCTGCTCTTCGGCCGCGGTGTCGGGGTGGTCCTCTTCATCGGTGGCCTGGTGACCTGCATCCCGACGCTGATCACCGTGGTCACCGCCATGGACCGGACGCCGACGGCCGGGCGCGACCTGGTGACCGTTAACGGCGGCAGCAGGTGGCAGGCCGTCGTCCGGGTGATGCTGCCCTCGGCCCTCCCGGCGGTCTTCGCCGCCGCCCGCGTCGCCGCCCCGACCGCGCTGCTGGGCGCGCTCCTGGCCGAGTGGCTGGCCACCGGCGAGGGGCTGGGCTCGGACATGCTCCGGGCCGCCGCCGGGGCCCAGTTCGGCTTTGTGTGGTCCGGCGTCGCCGCCATCACCCTCGTCGCCTTCCTCCTCTATGCGCTGGCCACGGCCGCCGAGTCCGCCTCCCTGCGGCGCCTCGGTGGCTGAACCACCCCGCCGGCCTCCCGTCCCCCGCACCTCCGTGAAAGGACCAGCCATGCCCGCACGACCGTCCACCCCGAGCCGGCGCCGCCTGCCTGTGCTGGCCGCCGGCCTCGTGGCCCTCGCGCTGGCGGCCTCCGGCTGCGCCGGGAACTCGTCCGCCGAGAGCGAGGCGCCGTCGGCGGACGCACCGCAGGACCTGACCTACCAGCTCGGCTGGCTGCCCACGGTCGAGTGGGGCGCGAACTGGATCGCGGACGCGGAGGGCTACTACGAGGACGAGGGCGTGGCGTTCGACTGGCTGCCCGGTGGTCCGAACGTCTCGCCCGACACCGTGGTCACCGCCGGCACGGCCACCGTCGGCAACGCCAGCGCGGAGGTCGTCGCGGCGGCCGTCTCCGAGGGGGCGCCGCTGAAGATCATCGGCGCGGGCTTCAAGCGCAGTCCGTTCAGTATCGTGAGCCTGGCGGGCACGCCGATCGAGACGCCCGAGGACATGCTCGGCAAGCGGATCGGGGTGGCCGCGGCCAACCAGACCCAGTTCGAGCTCTTTCTCGCCCTGAACGACATCGACGCGGCGGACCTCACCGTCGTGCCGGTGCAGTTCGACCCGTCGCCGGTCGCCAACGGCGAGGTCGACGGGCAGGTCGTCTACTCCATCAACGAGCCGGGACAGCTGAACGTCCAGGGCATCGAGACGCACACCATGCTCTTCGCCGACCACGGCTTCGACGTCCTCACCGACGTCTACTTCGCGACCGAGCAGACCATCGAGGAGCAGCCGGAGCTGCTGGCCGCCTTCCTGCGGGCCACCCAGCAGGGGTGGACGGCGCTGTTCGAGGACCCGCAGAAGGGTGTCGACCTGACCGTCGGCGAGTACGGCGGTGACCAGGGCCTGGACCCCGAGCAGCAGCTGCTCGAGGTCGAGGCGATGAAGGAGCTGGTCCTGCCCGAGGGCAGCGACGAGCCGGTCGTCATGAGCGAGGAGCAGATGCAGGCCACCGTGGAGACGATCGCCGAGATGGGTGTCGACATCTCCGTCGACGAGCTCTTCGACACGACGGTCCAGGACCTGCTGTGACGGCTGCCGTCGCGCCGCCGGCGGTCGGCATCGAGATCACCGGGCTGTCCAAGGAGTTCCGAACCGGCAAGGGCGCGGTCCTGGCGGTGGACTCGGTCGACCTGACCACCGGTCCCGGCAGCTTCATCTCGCTGCTCGGCCCGTCCGGCTGCGGGAAGTCGACCGTGCTTCGCATCCTGGCCGGGTTGGAGGAGCCGACGTCGGGCGGGGTGTCGATCGGCGGACGCACCCCGCGGCAGCTTCAGGCGGCCCACCAGATCGGCATCGCGTTCCAGGAGGCGGCGCTGCTCCCATGGCGCAGCGTCGCCCGCAACATCCGCTTCCCGCGGGACGTCGCGGGGGAGCGGACGCCGCCGGAGCGGATCGACGAGCTGATCGATCTCGTCGGCCTGCGGGGGTTCGAGGACGCCCGGCCGGCACAGCTCTCCGGCGGCATGCGGCAGCGGGCCGCCATCGCCCGGGCGCTGGTCAACGAACCGTCGGTGCTGCTGCTCGACGAGCCGTTCGGTGCCCTGGACGACATGACCCGGCAGCGGCTGAACTTCGAGCTGCAGCGGATCTGGACCGAGACCCGGCCGACCACGTTGATGGTCACCCACGGCATCGGCGAGGCCGTGCTGCTCTCGGACGTGGTGGCCGTGATGAGCGCCCGGCCCGGTCGGGTCGTCGAGGTGGTGGAGGTGGACCTCCCGCGGCCGCGCACCCCGGAGACGCTGCGCTCCGCCCGCTTCCACGAGCTCCAGGACCACCTCTCCTCGCTGCTGTTCACCGGCGTGGTCCCGGCGGCGTCGTGAGCGTGCAGATCGGCGCACTACCGCTGCGCGACGGGCGGGCGGCGAGATTCCTGGACGGGTCGCCCAAGCGGCTCCTGGTGCACGGGGAATGGGTGCCGGCGGTCGCGGGAGAGACCTTCGAGACGGTCGACCCGGCGACGGGGGAGGTGCTGGCCGAGGTCGCGCGAGCCCGCGCGGCCGACGCCGACGCGGCGGTGACCAGTGCGCTGCGGGCCTTCACGTCACCCGAGTGGGCCGGGATGACCCCGGCCACCCGGGCGGCGCTGCTGTGGCGGGTGGCCGACCTGATCGAGGCGAACGCCGACGAGCTCGCCGCGCTGGAGACCCTCGACCAGGGCAAGTCCTGGCGCACCTCCCGGCTCGCCGAGGTCCCCGCCGCGGCCGCCCAGTTCCGCTACTACGCGGGCTGGCCGACCAAGGTGCTCGGCGACACCATCCCTACGTCGCTGGCCCGCACGCCACCGGGGCGGGAGCTGCTCGCCTACACCCGCCGCGAACCGGTGGGCGTGGTGGCCGCGATCGTCCCCTGGAACTCGCCGCTGCTGATGGCCGCGATGAAGCTGGCCCCCGCGCTGGCGGCCGGGTGCACCGTGGTGCTCAAGCCGGCCGAGGACACCCCGCTCACAGCGCTGCGGCTGGGCGAGCTGCTGCTGGAAGCGGGCCTACCGCCGGGCGTGATCAACGTGCTCACCGGGTTCGGCGCGGAGGTAGGCCAGGCGCTCGTCGAGCACCCCCTGGTGGCCAAGGTGGCGTTCACCGGCTCCACCGAGGTGGGCAAGCGACTGGTCACCACAGCGGCGCAGACACTCAAGCGGCTGACCCTGGAACTCGGCGGCAAGTCGCCGTCGATCGTCCTGCCCGACGCCGACCTCGGGGCGGCGGTCGAGGGGATCTCCCGCGGGATCTTCGACAACGGCGGGCAGGTCTGCGTGGCGAGCGCCCGGGTCTACGCCCACCGAGACGTCTACGACGATGTCGTCGCCGGCATGGCCGCCTACGGCAGGGGGCTGCGGCTCGGCCACGGGCTGGAGCCCGGCACCGACCTCGGGCCGCTGGTCAGCCGCGCCCAGGCCGACCGGGTCAGCGACTTCGTGACCGAGGGCGCGGCCGACGGTGTGGAGGTGGTCACCGGGGGTGGCCGGCACGGGGCGCTGGGCACTTTCGTGGAGCCCACCGTGCTCACCGGCGTGCGGCCGGACGCCCGCCTCATGCGAGAGGAGGTGTTCGGCCCGGTCGCGACGGTCACGCGCTTCGACGACCTCGACGAGGTGGTCCGCTGGGCCAACGACTCGCGCTATGGCCTGGCCGCCAGCGTCTGGACCGAGCGGCTGGGCGACGCGCACCGGCTCGCCCGCCGGCTGCAGGCCGGGACGGTCTGGGTGAACTGCCACTCCTTCCTGGGCCCGGAGCTACCCAAGGGCGGCCACAAGGAGTCCGGCTGGGGCTACGAGAACGGGCCGCAGGGCCTGGAGAACTACCTGGAGACCAAGACCGTCGTGGCGGTGATCTGAGTGGCCAAGCCCCTCTCGCTGGGCGTGTTCGAGATGATGAACCCGAGCGTCGGGATGCCGACCTGGACCCATCCCCTGGGTAGGGGCGACCGCTGGGACTCGGTGGAGCACTGGGTGCAGCTCTCCCGGCTGCTGGACGGCGCCAGCGTCGACTTCCTGTTCTTCGCCGACACCTACGGCTACCCGACGATCGACGGCCGGCTGCCCGACGCGGTGGCCGAGCACGGTATCCAGTTCCCCGCGCTGGACCCGATGCTGCTCATCGCCGCGCTGGCTCGGGAGACGAAGTCGCTCGGCTTCGTGGTCACCTCGCCGACGACGGTGGAGCGGCCCTACGCCACGGCACGGCGGTTCGCGAGCCTGGACCACTACACCGCGGGCCGGATCGGCTGGAACATCGTCACCGGCAGCTCGCAGTCGACCACCGACGAGCTCTTCGGCCTGCAGGACACCGGCACGCACGACGGCCGCTACGACGCCGCGGACGAGTTCATCGACCTGTGCCTGGCGTTCTGGGAGGGCGTCTGGGAGGACGACGCACTGGTCCGCGACCCCGCGCGCAACCTGTACGTCGACCCGCGCAAGCTGCACCCGGTCGACCGGCAGGGGCGCTGGTTCTCCGGGGCCGGGGTCTTCGCCGTCCCGCCGTCGGTGCAGCGCAGCCCCGTGCTGTTCCAGGCCGGCACCTCCGACCGCGGTCGCGCCTTCGCCGCCCGCAACGCCGAGTGCGTGCTGATCCAGGGGCAGTCGATCGGCAAGGCCAGCGAGCACGTCTCCGACATCCGGGCGCAGGCGGTGGCGCACGGCCGGGACAAGGATGACGTCAAGGTGCTCACCGGCGCGACCATCACGGTCGCACCCACCCGCGAGGAGGCCCACGCCCGCCGGGCGGAGCTGGAGCGGCTGTACATGCTCGAGGACGCCGCGGTGATCTTCGCCGGCTTCACCGGCGTGGACCTCACCGGGATGGACCCCGCCACGGAGCTGACCGACATCCGCTCCGACCAGGGGCAGACGCTCATCGACCGGTTCGTCCGGCCGGGCGCGCCGGTGCCCACCGTGGCCGACGTGCTGGACGGCTTTCGGGTCAAGGCCAACCGCGGCTTCCAGATCACCGGCTCCCCCGAGGACGTCGCCGAGGAGATCGGGCGGATCGCCGTCGGCACCGACGTCGACGGCCTCCTGCTAGAGCCGACCTTCGGCGGCACCGGCGCCTACGCCGACGTCATCGAGCTGGTGCTGCCGCTGCTGCGCGAGCGCGGGTTGTGGTCCGACAGCCCGGCCGGCAGCCCCCTGCGCAGCCGGCTGACCGGCGGCCCCGACGGCCGGCTCGCCCCCACCCACCCCGGCGCACGCTTCCGGCCCTGAGCCGGCGAGGACAGGAGAGACATGCAACAGGAAGCGGTGGACGCCGTCCTGAGGGGACTGAAGAAGGCAGGGGTCAGCATCGCGTGCTACCTGCCGGATTCGCTGCTCAAGGAGCTGTATCCGGCACTGGACGCCGACCTGGACATCCGTACCATCCAGGTGACCAACGAGGGGGAGGGCGCCGCCATCTGCGGCGGCGTGTTCCTCTCCGGCAAGCGCGCGGTGCTCGTTATGGAGAACTCCGGGCTGCGCGCGTCGGTCGAGCACCTCGCCCGCATGGGGCTGGGCGCCGGCATCCCGGTGATCATGATCATGAGCCACCGCGGCGACCTCGGGGAGAACAACTGGTGGGCCGTCCCGCACGGCATCACCATGGAGCCGGTCCTCAAGGCGCTGCGGGTGCCCTACCGCATCGTGCGGTCCGCCGACGAGGTGGAGCGGGCGGTCGCCGACGCCTTTACCTGGTCCTACACCGCCTACTACCACTCGGCGGTCGTGCTCAGCGGGGAGACCGTCCGATGAGCATGAGCCGGTACGCGTGCATGGAACTGTTGGGCCGGCGGCTGCGCGACGAGCTGGTGATCCTGTCCCTGGGTGGTGCGGTCGACGAGTGGTACAACGCCGCGCCGCACATGCGGGCGGCCAGCCTCTTCCAGCAGCAGCTGGGCTGCGTGAGCGCCGAGGCATTCGGCTTGGCCGTCGGGCTCCCGCACCGCCGCGTCGTCTCCCTGGACACCGACGGCGGCCTGCTGTTCAACCTGGGCATCCTCGCGACGCTGGGCAACGAGCGGCCGGAGAACCTGTTCGTCGTCGTCTGGGACAACGAGCAGTACCAATCGATCGGCGGGCCGAGGACGCACACGGCGTCCGGCCGGGTCGACCTCGCGGCGATCGCGCGCGGGGCGGGCGTCGACCAGGCGCACACCGCGGACACGCTGGAGGACTTCGACGCCCACTGCGCGGCCGGCCTGGCGGCGCGCGAGCCCTACCTGGTCGTGGCCAAGACCGACGGGATCCTGCAGCCGGGCATCAAGCGGAAGCACTCCGACGGGCTGGAGGACAAGTACGTCTTCGTCCGGCACGTCGAGGAGTCCGAGGGCATCACGATCATGGGCCCGAGCGAGCACAACTGATGGGCGCCACCCGACCGCTGCAGCCCTCCTACGACGTCGTGGTCGTCGGCGGCGGGTCGGCCGGCTGCGTGCTGGCCAACCGGCTCTCCGGCGATGCGGGCGTCTCGGTGCTGCTGGTGGAGGCCGGGCCCAGCCACGCCGGCCTGGCCGAGCTGCTGGACGCCGGTCGCTGGGCCACTCTGCTCGGCGGTCGGCACGACTGGGGCTACGACTACGCGCCCACCGACCTGGTCGATGGGCGGGTGGTGGCCATCCCGCGGGGCCGGGTGCTCGGCGGCTCCAGCAGCATCAACGCGATGCTCTGGTACCGGGGGCACCCCTCGGACTACGACGCCTGGGCCGCGGCCGGCGCTCCCGGCTGGGACTGGGCGGGCCTGCTGCCCTACTTCCGGCGCAGCGAGGACTGGGAGGGCGGCGCGTCCGCGCTCCGCGGCGCCGGGGGCCCGATGCGCGTGGAGACCTCGAAGGCGCCGCACCCCGTCGCCGAGGCCCTGCTGGGCGCGGCCGCCGCGCTCGGGCTCCCCGTGATCGAGGACGCGAACGGCCCGGACAACGAGGGCGCGACGCTGGCGAACTTCAACGCCACCACGGGTCCCGACGGGCGGCTGCAGCGGTGGAGCACCGTGCGCGGCTACCTGGAGCCGGTGCTGGACCGGCCCAACCTCACGGTGCTCACCGGCAGTGTGGTGCGCCGCGTCATCCTCCGGGACGGGCGGGCCGTCGGGATCGAGCACACCGTCGACGGGCTGCCCGCGACGACAGCGGCCCGCAGCGGCGTCGTCCTCACCGCGGGCGCGATCGACACCCCGCGGCTGCTCATGCTTTCCGGCATCGGCGACCCGGCCGACCTGACCGCGCTCGGCATCCGGCCGGAGGTGCCCCTACCCGCCGTCGGCCGGGGCTACCAGGACCACCCGCTGCTCATGGGCATGAACTTCCGGGCCCGGGGGCCGCTGGGCCCGGTCCGGGACAACGGCGGCGGCAGCATGCTCAACTGGCGCAGCTCCCTGGCCGGGGAGCACCCCGACCTGCATGCCTTCGTCGTGCAGGGGCCGCACGCCAGCGCGGAGGTCCGCGCCGAGCACGAGCTTTCCGGCGACGTGTTCGCCGTGTCCCCGGGGCTCATGCGCTCGCGTAGCCGCGGGCACGTCCGGCTGCGGTCGGCCGATCCGGAGGTGCTCCCGGAGGTGCAGCCGAACTTCCTCGCCGAGCCGGCCGACCTCGAGGCCCTCGTGGAGTCGGTGGACACGGTGATGGACCTGCTCGCGACCGGCCCCTACCGCGCGCTCAGCGCGGGTCCGGCGGCCCCGGACGGCCGGCTGGACCGCGTCGGGAAGGTGCGGTTCATCCGCCGGAGCGTGGCGACGTTCTTCCACTCCTGCGGCACCGCGGCGATGGGCTCGGGGGAGGAGGCGGTCGTGGACCCTGAACTCGCCGTCCGCGGCGTCGACGGGCTGTGGGTGGCCGACGCCTCGGTCTTCCCGGTCATCCCGACCTGCAACACCCAGTGGCCGGTCATCGCCGTCGCGGAGCGCGCGGCGGAGCTGATCGGTGCCGCCACCGGCGCCGGCGTCCTCCGGGAGGCCGCCGGCCGCTGAACCGCCCACACCCGTGGGCACTCCCGTTCGCTGCGGCGATGACGATCCCGGCCTCCGTGGGCCGGGGACAGGGACACCGACGGCGCCCCTCGGGCGCCGCGTCACCCGGTCCTGCCGGGAGAACGGTCGTGCCATGTCGGTCGATCTGCTGATCCGCAACGCCTCCCACGTCTACGTCGACCGGGGAGTGGAGGTGCCCGGAGGGGGCTGCTGGCTCGCCGTCACGGACGACCGGGTGAGCGGCTACGGCTCCTCACGGGACCCCGAGCCAGAGGCCCTCCGCGTGATCGACGCCGGGGGGCGGCTGGTCACCCCCGGGCTGATCAACACCCACCACCACATCTACCAGAACCTGACCCGCTCGTTTGCGCCCGCGGTCAACGGTGACCTGTTCACCTGGCTCACCACGCTGTACCCGGTGTGGGCGCGCCTGGACGAGGAGGCGGTGCACACCTCCACCTACATCGGCCTGGCCGAGTTGCTGCTCGGTGGGTGCACCACCTCCACCGACCACCTCTACGTGCACCCCCGGCCGAAGCTCGTCGACGCCGAGATCGCCGCCGCCCGGGAGATCGGTTTCCGGTTCTCGCCGACCCGCGGGTCGATGAGCCGATCGGAGGATGACGGCTACCTGCCGCCCCGGTCGGTCGTGCAGGACAACGACGCGATTCTCGAGGACTGCGAGCGCGTGGTGGCCGCCCACCACGACCCGGACCCCGGGGCGCTGATCCGGGTGGGCCTGGCGCCGTGCTCGCCGTTCAGCGTCGACGACGGCCTGATGCGGGCCACCGCCGAGATGGCCGAGCGGCTGGACGTCCGGCTGCACACCCACCTGGCCGAGGCGGAGTCGGAGATCGACTTCTGCCGGGAGGTATACGGCCGCACCCCCGTCGAGCACTTCGAGGACGTCGGCTGGGCAACCGACCGCGCCTGGGTGGCACACTTCGCGTTCCCAGGCGAGGCGGAGGCCGAACGGCTGGCCCGGGCGGGGGTCGGCGTGGCGCACTGCCCGAGCTCGAACATGCTGCACTGCGGCGCCACGGCGAAGGTGCAGCAGTACCGCGGCTGGGGCGGTGCGGTCGGCCTTGGCTGCGACGGGTCCGCGTCGGCGGACGCGGCGTCGCTGTGGATGGAGGCGCGGGCGGCGCTCCTCGTTGCGCGACTCCTGCACGGTCCGCCGTCGATGACCGCCCGCGACGCCCTCGACGTCGGCACCCGGGGCTCGGCGGCCTGTCTGGGCCGGGAGGATGAGATCGGGCACCTGACCGTCGGTGCCCTGGCCGACGTGGTCGTCTGGGACATGGACCCGGTCTCGCTGGCCGGGGCGCACAGCGACCCCGTCGAGGCGTGGCTGCGGTGCGGTCCGGCCCGGGCCTGGGTCACGACGGTGGGTGGTCGGGTCCTCGTCGAGGAGGGCCGGCTGACCCTGCCCGGCCTGTCCGACCAGCTGCGGACGCACGACCGGATCTCGCGGGAGATGCAGGGGCTGGTCTGAGCTGGTCCGTCGGCCCCGCTCCCTCCGCCTGGAGCGGGCGGGGCCTCCCGGCGGGTAGTGGCGCAGCGCGATGACCACGATGCGGTTCAGCTCGATGCGCTCGAACTCCGGACCGGTCTCGGCACGCTGGCAGTCGGGGAGCACTGTCGCCTGCTGGAGCCTCCTCGGAGGCGCTGGCACGGGAGAGCTCGAGGGTGCGGGTGAGCCCGGTGCGCCCCTGTCGAATCTGCGTGGCTGTTGGGTCGGCCAATGCGCTCTCGCCAGGCCCCTCGCTTAAAGCGCCAGCGGTGCCAGGGCACCGCGGTGGTGCCGCCAGCGGCCAGCACAGCAGCCATGACGAGGTTGCGGCCCACCAGGGTCCAGCCTGGGGTTCCTCCATTCGCCGCCTCAGGCACTGTCACCAGCCTCGCTCTCCTCGGAGCCGGGACGCTCGTGAGCCAAGTGGCGGACGGGGGCACCGCGCGGTTGGCAAGAGGCGATGACCCAATCGGTGGCGCACCTGCCAGCGCATGAGCTCACACCACGGCGCCGAGAGCCCTGAGCCGGAACGGTGGGCTACCAGGCTGCCCGCACGGCCGAGGTCGACTCATCGAGTCAGACCTCGAGTTGGTCGAGAGTCCCCGGATCGGTGAGGAGTCGCCGCGCCTCCGTGACCTCCTGGAGAGCCAAGACGTCCTTGCCCACCAGAGTGCGCCAGGTCGTGTACGCGTCGCTGTCGGGGAGCTCGACGTAGAACGGGACGGCGACGACGACCGCGCCGGCGGCTACCCCCGCGGCCACGCCGGGCGGTGAGTCCTCGACGACCACGCAGACCGCGGTGTCCACCTTCAGGAGCGCGGCTGCCCTCAGGTATGCCTCCGGATCAGGCTTGCCCCGGGTGACGTCGTCCCCGGCGACCACGACGTCGAAGGCATCGAAGGGGATGCTGCCCACGACGATGTCGGCGACGCTGGGGAAGGACATCGTGACCAGCGCCGTCGGAAGGCCGGCCGCCCGCACGCTGCGCAGGAGGTCCAGTGCCCCCGGCCGCCAGGGAACACCGGCGCCCAGCCGCCGGTGTACGGCTGCGAGGGCTGCCTCGATGATCGTCGGTGCGCTGGCCCGGGCCCCGGCGCGGATCGCCACGTCGGCCAAGTCGGCCATGTTCGCGCCGACCAGGGCCTAGTGGTCGGCCTCGCTGAGGGTGCCGCCGTCGGCGGCGACCAGGTCGGCCACGGCGTCGATGAAGAACGGCTCGGTGTCCACGATCGTGCCGTCCATGTCCCAGAGCACGGCAGCCAGACGGGTCACCGGAGGGCCGCGCAGCGCGTCAGCGCCTCGTCGAGCCGGTCCGCGAAGAGGTCCGCGTCTGCATCGGACCAGACCAGCAGCGGCCGCACCTTGAGGACGTTGTTCCTCGGACCAGCCACGGAGATGAGCACACCCAGGTCACGCAGGGTGTTGACCACGTCCAGCGCGAGCGCGCTGTCCGCGGTGCGCCGGTCCCGGTCGGAGACGATCTCGATCCCGAGGAACAGCCCGGCGCCCCGTACGTCCCCGACGGCGGGGTGGCGCCGGGCGAGCTCGGTGACCTGCCGGCGGATCCGCGCCCCGAGGGCCTCCGACCGCGCGGCGAGGCCCTCGCTCTGGATGACGTCCAGCACGGCCTGGGCCGCCGCGACCGGGGCCGAGCTACCGCCGAAGGTGTTGAAGTACGGCACCTCGGCGCCGAAGCGGCGGACGATCTCCCGGCGACCGACCATCCCTGCGATCGGCACTCCGTTGCCCATCGGCTTGCCCAGCGTCCCCAGATCCGGGACGACGCCGTGCCGGGCGAAACCCCAGAAGGAACAGCGTCCCCGAGATGCTGAAGGCGCAGGGCTTCACCACCGGCACCCGGGTGATCGCCGCAGCGCTGGAGACGCCCCCCGCTCCGGTGGCCGAGTTCCTCTGCCTGACCATCTGCATGCACGAGGAGGACGCCTCGATCGGCTGGAAGCACACCGACTTCCGCACCGGCCGCGCCGAGGTCCGCCGTAATCGCCGGCTCGTCGTCTCGATGATCGCCACGGTCGGCAACTACGACTACGGCTTCTACTGGAACCTCTACCTCGACGGGTCCATCGAGTTCGAGATCAAGCTCACCGGCATCCTGTCCACCGGTGCGCTGCCGGTGGGGGAGGATCCGGTCTTCGGGACAACGGTCGCCCCCGGGCTGATGGCGCCCAATCACGAGCACTACTTCAGCGTCCGGCTGGACATGCAGGTCGACGGACAGCGGAACAACCTCCTCGAGGTCGACTCGGTGTCCGAGCCCGCAGGGCCGACCAACCCCCACGGGAACGCCTGGCGCACCCGGCGGCGGCAGCTCACCAGCGAGTCCGAGGCGCAGCGGCTGCCCGATCCGCTGGCCGGCCGCGCCTGGCTGGTCAGCAGCGCGGACACCGAGACCGCCCTCGGTGCCCGGCCCAGCTACAAGATCGAGCCGGGTCCCTACACCGCACCGCTGTGGCAGGCCGGATCGGAGCAGGCCGACCGGGGCGGCTTCGCCACCCGGCAGCTGTGGGCCACCCCGTACGAGCCGGCGGAGCGGTTCGCGGCGGGGGACTACGTGGCGCAGAACCCCGGCCCGGACGGGCTGGTGGCCTACACCGCCGGTGACCGCCCGCTCGTCGACGCCGATCTGGTGCTCTGGTACACGGTCGGCGCGCACCACGTCGTCCGTCCGGAGGACTGGCCGGTCATGCCGGTGACCAAGGTTGGCTTCCACCTCAAGCCGTTCGGCTTCTTCGACGGCAACCCGATGCTGGACCTCCCCGCGGAGGGCGGGCACTGCGCGCCCACCGCCGCCGGGGGCCATGGTGGCTGCTCGTGCGAGGACGGTTGATGCTGCGGCCGGCGGTGCACGTGCGGTCCGTACCGGAGGACCTGGAGCGGTCAACGCAGCCGTCGCACAGCTGGTGACCGGTACGTCCGGGCCGCCGGTGAGGGCGGTCGGCAGCGGGGGGGGGGCATGTCGCTCCTTCGTCCCACGCAACGCGCAGGCGCACGGCAGTGCCCCTTCGCACCCCCGGCTCCGTGGGCGGACCTCCCGTGGAGAAGCGCACGGTGCGTGGGCATGACTGCATTTCCCAGGGCAGAGAACACCGCCAGAAACGTCTCGGACATTTAGATGCGTTGTTCTGGAAACGTACCTGAAACGCAGTCCCCGCCATTTGACCCGGACCGTTGGCTGACAATGCGAGCACCGCCGAGGTGTGGTGGTCTGAAGTCATGGCAGCCACCACGATCACCTGGAAACGCGGATTGTTGTCCGCCGCAGTCGCCACCCTGCTCGTGGGCGGGAGCACCAGCGCATCCGCGACGTCTCCCGACGAGGCCGATCAGCCCGTGAGCAGTTCTCCGTCGCCGCACGGGGTGGAGATCCTCGCGCCCGAGGGAGCGATCGACACAACGGGTACATGGGGTCTGGGCTCCCGCGCCGGGGATTTCGTCTTCGTAGCGGGAATGCGCGGGATCGATCCCGAGACCGACATGCTCGTCGTCGGCGACAGAGAACGGATTCTGCAGGCATTTCGCAACATGCAGTTCATCGCTGAGTCCGAGGGGGCTTCGCTGCAGGACGCCACCCGTCTCGTCGTGTACGTGACCGACATGTACCGATTCCGTCCTCTGGTGAACGAGGTGCAGGTCGAACTGTGGGGGGAGGGTCCCTACCCGCCGCGGACGATCGTGGAGGTGGACCGCTTGAACCAGGACGACATCGCGGAGGTCGAGGGGACGTTCTACGCACCCCGGGACTGAGTCGAGGCTGCGGCAGGGGGCGCGGTCAACGAGGCGGACCGGCGGCCGAGGGAAGTCCCTCTGGCCGCCGGTGCGCGGGGCAGCTGTTTCTGGTCCTCCGATCGGCGCCCGCGTCGTGGGCTCCGGTATCACCTACGTCAGTCGGCCGGGCGGGTTCCGCTCCCCAGGGCCGGGCCCAGGGTGATTGAGTCGCGGCCGGCATGGCGCACCTGCTCCCGCTGGAGCTGCGTCTCGGCCATCAGACTGCTGCCATGAGCGCCTTTCGGGACGGCGAGGAGTGGTTCCCCGGTGAGTCGACGACGCCGTTCCTCGAACGAGCCATGCGCGTCGCCCCTCTTCTGCTCGAACAGCTCGTCCGACCGGTCGACACCTGGGGGATGGGTGAGCCCATCGGCCCCCTGCTCGCCGTCGACGTCCCCGACGTCCCCGACGTCCCCAACGGTGAGGTCCCGGTCATCAACGACTACCTCTACGTGCGGTGGGACGGGCAGCTCCTGGGTGGCTATTGGGGGTGTTCTCATGTCTGGGACGACTTCGACGAGCGCGACGAGGAGGCGCTCGTCGTGTCCGACGCCAGCATGACGGATGAGGAGGCAGCGACGAGGGCCGTCGCCTGGCTCGCGCAGCAGCTCGGTCGACCGCTCGACGTGGAGGTCTGGCGAGCGGGCCGCCTCGTCCTCGGGCGCCGCTGGGTGCTGGCGGACACCGGCACGGTCCTGGGAGCGCGCGGACTCCGCCCGGGCTCTCCCAGCTCTGTCACACGGCTACGTCCTGCCCAGCGGTGACCACCGCACCGAGCGAGGCAGGGCGCTCCGCTCCTCGGGCGCCCTGACGTTCGGCCTTGGCATAAGCTAGGGATCTTGTGTCCGAGGGGGGACACGGGACTTCCGCACACGGTTGCAACCCGTTGGCTGATCGTCATGTGCCCGGAACCAGGCTGGCACGGGCGACATCGAGGACCTCCTCCAGGGCCAGTCGGCTGCCCGCGGCGAACAGCTCGTCGAGCCGCGCAGATCCGGCCGCTGCGCGCACCGCGTCCGCCAGGTCGCCGTCCCCGCGCATCGACGCGTACACCCGGAGCCCTGCGCGACGTCGCAGGCCATCGGTCGCACCGGCGAGCAGCCCTGCCCGCTCGGCGTCCCCGTCGGCGAGGGACAACGCGGAAACACCCGCCAGTGCCAGGCAGAGGCAGTGCGTGCTGTGCCCGGACTCGCTCAGGTCGAGTGCCTCGCCGAGGAGAGTGCGGGCCTCGTCGAGATCGCCGCGGCCCATCGCGAGCCCGGCCAGGACCACCCGCGAGACGGCAGCCAGCCAGGGAGTGTCGAAGCGTCCCGCCAAGTGGTGCGCCTCGGTGGCGTGGCGCAGGGCGACGTCGGGATCGCCGAGGGCGGCCTCCACGGATCCGGCGGTCACGAGCGCCAACCCCGTCCACATCGGCTCGTCGAGACTGCGCAGCCGGTCGAGGGCAGTGCGCAACCCTTGCCGGGCGCCCTCCAGGTCGCGGACGAGCGCGGCGGCCCAGGAGAGGAGCAGCCGCGACACGGCGTCCAGGTACGGGTCCTCGACCTCGCCGAGCAGCGCGGCCAGCCGCTCGCCGGTCGCCTGCACGGCCGTCGCATCGCCGACCTCCAGGGCGGAGACCAGGGCCGTGCTCAGCAGCTCCGCTCGCGAGGCTGCAGGCAGGGCGTCCTCGGTCGACAGCAGCTCGGCCACCCAGGCGCGCGCCTCGCCGATGATCATGTCCCCGAGGCCCAGGAACGGCCAGAGGACCCGGAACGGCGACAGCACCCGGAACAGGTGGGGGAGCGGTGCCGGATCGTGGGCGAGGTGCCAGCGCACCGCGGTCACGATGTTGTCGCTCTCCCGGACGAGGATCTCGGCGCACGCCCGCTGGCGGAAACCACGCATCGGCCGATCGGCGCTCTCGGCGAGCGCGCGGTAGTGCTCGGCGTGGCGGCGACGTACCACGTCGACGTCGGACCGCGCCGCCAGCCGTTCGGCGACGAAGGCGCGCACGGGGTGCAGCATCCGGGGTCGCGGCCCCGTGGGCCTCGCGGCGACGTGGATGAGGCTGTGGCGGGCCAGGCTCTCGGTCAGGTCCAGCGCCCGGTCCTCGTCGATGTCGGCGACACGGGCGGCAGCCGCCAGGCTCCAGCCGTCGGCGAAGACCGACAGCACCTCGAGCAGCGACCGCTCGGCATCGTCGAGCATGCCGATGCTCCACTCCACCGCTGACCGGAGGGTGCGCTGCCGCTTGGGCAGATCGGCCGTGCCCGTGCCGAGCGTGTCGAGGGAACGGGAGAGCCGGCTCAGCACGGTGACCGGGTCGAGGAGCTGCATGCGGGCGGCGGCCAGTTCGATGGCCAGCGGCAGGCCCTCCAGACGCCGGCAGATCTCCACGACGGCCGGGGCACAGTCCGCCGTCAGCACGAAGTCCGGGCGTACCGCCCGCGCGCGCTCGAGGAACAGCCGCACCGCCGGGTTCTCCGCCACGTGCGGCAGGTCCGCCGTCTTCGGGACCGGCAGCGGAGGAACCGGGTACGCCTGCTCGGCCTGCATCCCCAGGACGGTCCGGCTGGTCGCGAGCACCGCGAGGCCGGGGCACCGGGTCAGCAGCTCGGCCAGTTCCGGGCCGGCCGCGACCAGGCGTTCGAGGTTGTCGAGGACGAGCAGCCACCGGTCGCCCCCGAGGAGGTCGGCCAGGGCGGGCACCGGCGAGGTGGCACCGGCGAGGTCGGCGCCCAGTGCCCAGCCGATCCGCCGCACGACGGCGGCGGGATCGGTCAGCTCCGCGAGGGGGACGAAGGCGGTGCCGGCGTCGAACCGTGCGCGCAGCTGCTCGGCGGTGGCCAGCGCCAGGCGGGTCTTGCCGATCCCGCCCGGGCCGGTGAGGGTGACCCACCGTCGGCCGGGACGTGAGAGCAGGTCCGCGACGTCCTCGACGGCCTGCTGCCGGCCGACGAGCGACGTCGTGCTGACCGGGAGGGGGGCGGGGGTCAGGACGGACCGGGGGACGGCACGTTCTGACGGAGTGGCCGGCACCACCGGAGCAGCGGGTGGCGCCGCCGCGGCGGTGAACCGCTCGCTCAGCAGCTGGGCGAGGTCGTCGCGGACCAGCCGACCCAGCTCGGCGGGGGTCCGGAACGGGCGGTAGGCCGCCTCCCGCCCGATTCGGCGGACCAGCTGTGCCAGGCGCGGGTCCCGGTCGGGAGCGGGTGCCTTCAGGTACAGCAGTCGTGGCATCCCCCGGGACAGCTCGAACTCATCCTCCAGCCCGGAGATGTCCAGGCCGGGGACGAGCTCGCCGTAACGCTGCCAGTACACCCCGAGAAAGACGTCACTCTGCGCGAGATATGCCCGGTACAGCTCGCCGGGGAGATGCGGGCGCGCTCCCGCCTCGAACATGACGGGGGTGAGCCGCAGCGCCGACACGGCGCGCGAGACGGCTCGGCGCTCGGCCGCCAGTTCGCCCAGGGTGGAGCTCACGAAGACGCGGAGCCGCTGGTCTGGTGTTCGGATGCCCGGCATGGGCAGACCTCTCGGACGACGGGTCAGTGATCTGCGGCAACCATCAGCTCGGGGCCACGTGGAAGACCGGCCAGCTGATCTCGGTCCGCCAAGCGGACGGGTCGGCTGTGTCGCGCGGCCCGACCAGGTAGGTCTCCCGCACCGGTCCGGCCACCGCGAGTGCGTTGCCCACCACCCAGGTGCCGAGTTCGCCGTAGGTGACGTCGATGTCGTCGTGCTCGCCGGCGTGGATGGTGACGGCCAGCTCGGCGGCCGGCAGGGTCACCGGGTGCACCCGGCCGCTGTGCGGGGGATCGGACGTCGGCCGGTACACGAGCACGTGCCCGCGCCCGTCCTCGAACAGCGCGTTGTCATACAGCCCTCCCGGCGGGCCGGTCGGCTCCTCGACGACCGCGTCCAGCTCGGCCATGGCGCCGGCGTACCAGGCCAGGACCGCCTCGTGCGTCACGTCGTCCTCGACCGCTGCCACCGTCGTCGCCGGCACCGCACGCAGCTCGACGTCCAGCGGAACTGGTTCCGGCCGGAGCAGGCGGCGGAGCGCGACCACCGCGGCCCGGGTGCGGTCCAGCTCCGACTCGAGCCGGTGCAGGTGGTCGGCGACCAGGCCGGCGCGGGCGCGGGGATCGGAGGAACGCAGGATGCGCTGCACGTCGCCCAGCGGGACGTCGAGTTCGCGGAGCCGGTGGATGACCTGGGCGGTCGGGATCTGGTCCGCGCTGTACCAGCGGTAGCCGGTCGCGCCGTCCACCGTCGCCGGCACGAGCAGGCCCGCGTCGTGGTAGCGGCGGAGCGTCCGCACGCTCAGGTGGGTCAGTCGGGAGAACTCACCGATCGCCAGCACGCCACCACGATGCACCCTCTCCCCGGGGGAGAGTCCAGTGCTTGACCCTTCCGCGCCGGGAGGCCGCACGGTCGGTGCATGACCGAACCGACCAGCATCCAGCCCGATCAGCTTCCTGCCACGATCCGCGGCTACCTCGCCGCGCACGAGGCTCGCGACGCGGACACCGCACTGCGCGCCTTCACGGCCGGCGCCGTGGTCGTCGACGACGGCATGACCTACCGCGGGACCGAGGAGATCCGCGGCTTTCTGTCCAAGGCCGGAGCCGAGTTCACGTACACCAGCACCCTCGTCGCTGCTCAGCGCGCCGGCGACGCGCACTGGGTCGCCACCAAGCACCTGGAAGGCGACTTCCCCGGTGGCGTCGTCGACCTTCGCTACCGCTTCGTGATGGACGGCGACCGCATCGCCGAACTCGTCATCGCGCCGTGACGACCGGGCTCCGCCAGTCATTCCTCGGCGCTCGGCGGGCCGTGCCGGACGTCGCCGGCGGCGCAGGAGCGATTCGGGTCGTCGGCGTGGTGGTCGACGCCGTGCCCGTCGCCGGACCGGGTCGCGGCCGTGGCCCCGCCGGTCGTCCGCAGTCCTGTGGAAGGTCTCGATGCCGTCGTCGGTGGGGTCGTGCCCATGGCGGGGCCTCTTCGTCTCCGTCGGGATCCGCGGACAGGATGGCTCCGTCGGACGAGGTGAGGATGACGATGCTCGACGCGGGCGGGCCGGCTCTGCATCCGTCATGTGACCGGGCTCGGTGCGGTTCCCGGTCGGCCGGTGCGGCCCGCTCCGCGGCCAGCGGGGGTCGTCCCCTCGTCGAGGTCCGGACGCCGGCTCCCGACGCGGCCGTCGGTGACCAGCATGCGGCCTGACCAGCCACGACGAAGGCGTGTGCTGGGACGGCCCTCGTCCCGAGTCCCGGGTGAGCAGGTCGGCGACCGGTCATCTGACGGATGCAGAGCCGGCCCGCCCGCGGCGAGCGTTCCCGACATGACCTCGGAGCGGGACGACCCGTCCACGACATCGCAGAGCAGGGAGCCGGCCTCGCTCATCGCCGTCCGCCAGCTGGCCGCGGAGCGACGGCAGTTCCGCCACGGCGACGAGCGCCTTGCTCGGGCCGCCCGTGTCCGGGCCGTCCGACGGCGAGACCCGGTCGGGCAGGGCGAGCCGAGGCAGTGACCCACCGGACCTGCGGCGCGAGCTCCCCGCCACATCAGAACAAGAGAATCTCGGATCCGACCTTTACCCGAATGTCCCGCGCGCACTAATTTGCCGTCGTCGAGGGGATCGCGGATCCGTGCAGCAGCCGGACGGTGGTGGGCGCTGATGGACGCGGACGTGAGGGCGGCCGGTTTGGTCGGCCGGGACGCGGAGATCGACGCGCTCGATCGGCTGCTCCACGGCGTCCGGCACCGCGGCGCCGCCGTCCTGGTCCGTGGCGAGGCCGGGATCGGCAAGTCCGCCCTCCTGAACCACGTGTCCGAAGCTGCGGCCGAGTGTGGGCTGCGGGTGCTGCGCACGACCGGCGTGGAGTCGGAGATGACCCTCCCGTTCGCCGGCCTCCACCAGTTGGTCCGGTCGCTGCTCGGTCGCCTTCCCGCGTTGCCCGCCCCGCAGCGGCGCGCGCTGAAGGCGGCGTTCGGCATGACCGACGACGCTGCACCGGAGCTCTTCGTGATCGGTCTGGCGGCCCTGACGTTGATCAGCGACAGTGCCGCGGACCAGCCCCTGGTGCTGGTGATCGACGACGCGCAGTGGCTGGACCGGCCCAGCTCCGACGTCCTCGGCTTCGTGGCCCGGCGGCTGGAGTCCGAGGCAGTGGTGATGGTGGCGGCCCAGCGCGACGGCTTCCCGTCCGTCCTCTCCGGTCCGGCGCTGGGCGAGCACCACCTGGAGCGCCTGGACCGTCGCTCCGCCGAGGACGTGCTGGCGCGCCGGGCGCCGCAGCTCGATCCGGCCGACCGCCGGCGCCTGCTGGCCGTGGCCGCGGGGAATCCGCTCGCGCTGGCGGAGCTGCCCCTGGCGGGGACGGGGGACGACTGGGCACCCGTGACGCTGACCGCGCGACTGGAGCACGCGTTCGCGGCGCGGCTCCCCGGGCTGCCCGACGTGACCCAGGACCTGCTGCTCGTGGCAGCCCTGGAGGACGAGGGCGACCTGGGGGAAACCCTGGTCGCGGCGTCCGCACTCCGCGGCGCCGAGGTCACCGCGGAGGCACTGACCTCGGCCGTCGAGATCGGGCTGGTCGCCGCCGACGGCGGGAAGCTGACCTTCCGTCATCCGCTGGTCCGCCATGCGATCCGGCAGCGGGCCACCCTGGCCGAGCGGCAGCGCGCGCACATCGCGCTGGCCGGGACGCTGCGCGGCACCGACCGGCAGATCTGGCATCGGGCTGCGGCCGCCGATGCGCCGGACGACGCGGTCGCCGCCGAGCTTGAGGACGCCGCTGCCCGCGCCCAGCGCCGAGGTGGCGTGGCAGCGGCACAGGCGGCGCTCGAGCGCGCCGCCCGGCTGACCGCTGACCCGGCGGAGCGGGTGCGGCGCTACCTGCGGGCGGCCGAGCTGGCCTTCGAGTGGGGGCGCCCAGACGTCGTCGACCGCCTCCTGCGCGAGACCGCGGCCCTCGACGTCCCGGCTCGGGAGCGGGCCCGCATGACGGTGATCCGGGAGGGGTTCGCGGAGGGTATCCACGATGTCCGCGCGGGCACCCGGATGCTGACCGAGGTCGCCGCCGCGGCCGCCGCCGACGGCCGGACGGACCAGGCGCTCAGGTTCCTCCAGGCCGCGTCGCTTCGGTGCTGGTGGGCCGACCCCGGCGCGGAGGCGCGCGCCCACCTCCTGGAGGTCGTCGACCGGGCCCTGGACCCGGACGACGTGCTCACGGTCGAGGTGCTCTGCTACGTGGCGCCGTTCGACCGCGGGGCGGTGCTCCTCGAGCGGTTGCGTGCCGTGGCCGACGGTCCGCTCGACCCGGCGCGGGCCCAGGCCGCCGGCTTCGCGGCGAGCGTCGTGGGTGACTTCCCGCTGGCCGTGGAGTTCCTGACGTCGGCGCAGGCGGGTGTCCGGGCCGACGGCCGGCTCGGACTCCTGGGCCGGGGCCTGACGGTGCAGGCATGGAGCGCGCTCAACGCCGGGCGGTTCGACCTGGCCGCCACGACGGCCGACGAGGCCGCTCGGCTCGCGGCCGACTCCGCGCAGCCGCTGATGGGGGCCGTCGCCCTGGTGGTCCAGTCGGTTGTCTCCGCGGTCCGCGGCGCCGAGGACGTGGAGGAGCGCCTCGCCGAGGCGGCCCGGCTGGGGTTGCAGGTGGACTCGAACGCCGTCCTGGCGGTTGTGCAGTTCGCCCGCGGCATGGTCGCGCTCAACTCGGGGCGGCACCAGGCGGCCTGGGACCAGCTCGTCCGCCTCTCCGACCCCTCCGACCCCGCCCACCACCCCGTGGTGCGGAGCTTCGCCGTCGGTGACCTGGTGGAGGCGGCCGTCCACAGCGGGCACCGGGCCGAGGTCGAGCCGATCGTGGCCGACCTCGAGGCGATCGCCTCGCGGACGCGGTCCCCGATGCTGCTCAACGGGCTGCGGTACGGCCGGGCGCTCCTGGCCCCCGACGACGAGGCAGGGGAGCTCTTCGCGGCGGCCCTGGTGGCCGACCTGGGTGCCTGGCCCTTCGCCCGCGCACGCCTGCAACTGGCCCACGGGGCCTGGCTGCGGCGGTGCCGGCGGGCGGCGGAGTCCCGGGCTCCGCTGCGGGCTGCACGGGACACCTTCGACGCCCTGGGTGCCGCTGCCTGGGGCGACCGGGCGCGGCAGGAGCTGCGGGCCTCGGGGGAGCGAAGCAGGCCGCGCACCCCGGAGGTGCGCGAGCAGCTGAGCCCGCAGGAGCTGCTGATCGCGCAGCTGGCCGCCGACGGCCTGACCAACCGGGAGATCGGCGCGCGGCTGTACCTCTCGCACCGGACGGTCGGCACGCACCTGCACCGCATCTTCCCGAAGCTGGGGATCACCTCGCGGGTGGCCCTGCGTGCCGCGATCGGTCCGGAACCGGCCACCACCACCGTCGACGCGACGGTCAGCTGACGTACGCGAAGGCCGGGTCACGCGGACAGTGCCATCGTCGGTGGGGTGCGGGCAGCGCGCAGGGCCGGGTAGAGCCCGGCGACGGCGCCGATGCCCAGGGTCACGGCCACGCCGACGAGGGGGACGCCGGGCGGCACCACGGGGAGCCATCCGTTGGCCACGGCCACCACCGCGGTGACCGCGCTCCCGATCCCCGCTCCGGCGACGCCGCCCAGCGCCGACAACAGGAACGCCTCGCTGAGGAACTGGGCGGCGATGTGCCGCCGGGTGGCGCCGAGCGCACGGCGCAGACCGATCTCCCGTCGCCGTTCGATGACCGAGATGATCATCGTGTTGGCCACCCCGATCCCGCCCACGACGAGCGCGATCGCGCCCAGGCCCAGCAGCAGCCCGGTGAACGCCTCGTCGGCGGCAGCGCGCGCGGCGAGGGCGTCCGAGGGGCGGGAGACCGCGACCGCGCCGGGGCGGGCGGGCTGCAGGGACGGGGGGATGAGACGGGCGACTGCGGCGACCGTTGCGTCCGTGGAACGCTCGTACAACCGGGTCGGCGGCCCGGTGTGTCCGAGTTCGGACGTCGCGACCGGCAGTCCCACCAGGGCGGCGACGTCGAGCTCAGGAGCCAGCTGCACCGGATCGAGGATCCCGAGCACGGTCGTGTTCCGGCCGCCCAGCCACACCTGCCGCCCCACCTCGGTGATCCCCAGCCGCCGCGCTGCCGTGGCGCCCAGGACCGTCGTGGGGAAGCGGGCCGAGGCCTCGTCCAGCCAGCGACCGGTCCGCACGTGCCCCCCGACGACGTCCAGCAGGTCCAGCTCGGTGGCGGTGACCGTCAGGCCGCCGGTCAGCCCGGCGTCGACCGCCTTGCTGCGGTAGACGGCGACGTCGCCGAGGTCGGCGGTGGTCGTGGCAGCGGTGACTCCGGCGATCCGCTCGACCCGGGCTGCCGCGTCGGCCGGGAGCGACGGGAACTCGACCCCGCCGGGGGAGTCCGCCACGCCGGCGGTGAGCAGATCGGTGCCCAGCGCCGCCAGTTGCCGGTCCAGGCGTGCCTGGCTGGAGGCGGACAAGCCCACCACGGCGACCATGGCGCCGATCCCGATGGCGATGCCGAGCGCGGAGAGCACGGCGCGCACCGGACGGGCACGAAGGCCTGCCGAGCCCAGGTGCACGAGGTCCCCCGCGCGCAGCCGGGACGCAGGGGAGCCAGGTCGCCTGCGCCCGTCGGCGGGGGTCACCGGGTCCCCCGTCCGTCGCCACCGGCGGCGACCGGGGACCCGGAGTCGGCCACGACCCGGCCGTCGGCGACGGACACCTGCCGGGGCAGGCGGGCCGCGAGTCGCTGGTCGTGGGTGATGACGACGACCGTCGTCCCGGTCCGGTGCAGCTCGTGCAGCAGTTCCACGATGCTGCCCCCGGAGCGGGAGTCGAGGTTGCCGGTCGGCTCGTCGGCCAGCAGCAGCGGTGGCCTCCCGACGACGGCGCGAGCGATCGCGACGCGCTGCCGCTCGCCCCCGGACAGTTGGGAGGGCAGGTGGTCCAGTCGGTGCCCGAGCCCCACTCCGTCCAGCGCGGCACGGGCCCGCTCCCGGCGAACGCGGCGAGGCATGCCGGTGTAGAGCAGCCCATCCGCGACGGCGTCCACGGCGCTCACCCCCTCGGCGAGATGGAACTGCTGGAACACGAACCCGATCCGGAAGGCCCGCAGGGCCGAGAGGCCGGCGTCGGACAGCCCGCCGATGTCGACGCCGTCGACGAACACCCGACCGGAGGTGGGGTGATCGAGGGTGCCCATGACGTTGAGCAGGGTGGACTTGCCCGACCCGCTGGGGCCGACCACGGCGACGAACTCGCCCGCCTCCACGGCGAGGGTGATCCCGGCCAGCGCTCGCGCGGGGGGCGTTCCGTAGCTCCGGGTGACGTCGTCGAGGCGGAGGACGGCGCTCATCGGGTGGGCACCACGACGTGGAGACCCTCGCGGATGCCGTCGCCGGAGATCTCGACGCGTCCGGAGGCGAATGCGCCGACGGTGACCGGGACGACGGTCGTCGGGTCACCGGCCCGCCGGCCGGGCACCTCGACGCCGAAGGTGGTCTCGTCGACGGCGACGAGCGCCTCGACCGGGACGGTCAGGACGTCCTCGCCGAGGGTGCTGGTGAACCGGACGAGCACGTCCGCCCGGGAGAAGGCCGCCGCGCCGGTCTGGTCGTCCAGGTCGAGGGCGACCGGCACCACGATCCTCGTGCTCGTCCCGTCGGTCGAGGGCCGCTCCACGGCCTCACCCACGCTGCGCACGGTGGCGGGGAGCTCGGCCCCGTCAGGCAGCACGACCGTGACCGCGGCGCCGACGACGGCGAGGCGCTGGTCGTCCAGCCCGAGGTCGGCATCGACGACCTTGTCGGTGCCCGATGTGGTGAACAGCTCCGTGCCGGGGGCCACCTCCGCGCCGAGCCGGCTGGTGAGCCCCGCCACGCGGACGGGCCGGTCGGAGACGAGCACCGCCGACCGCTCGACGACGCCGGTGCGCTCCACGCCCAGGGCCTTCTGCCAGGCCCGGACTGCGGAGGCCGTGGCATCGGTGAAGCGCGCGTCGGGTGCGCCGGTGAAGTGGCCGAACGCCACCAGGTTCTGCTCCAGTTGCCGAACGTCCTCGCCGTCGGTCACGCCGGCCCGCAAGGTCCGCCAGGCCGGTACCTGCCCGCTGAGGAGGACGACCGGCCGGGTGTCGACGGTGTAGAGCGGATCGCCGGCGGCGATCGTCGTGCCGACGACCGGGAGCATCGTGACCACGCCGGGCGATCGGGAGGTGACAGGCAGCCCGACCGGGAAGCGCAGGGTTCCACGCACGTCGGTCGCGGCCACCATCGTCCCGACGGTCACCGGGACGGTCGCCGGTCGGGTGGAGGGCGTCGCCGCGGCGTCCTCCCGCACTCCCTGCTGGGTCCAGACGCCGGCGCCGGCGAGCGCGGCGGCCAGCAGCCCGACCGCCGCGACCGCCCGCCACCGCCGACGTGCGGGGCCAGGCGGGTCGGCCACCGCTCCGGAGCGCGCCGTCGCGGCGGGCTCGACCGACTCCGGCCGTTGCACCTCCCCGGGCGCTGACTGCGCGGCCTCACCCGTCGGGCAGGCCGCTGGCCGGGGCGTCATTCGGCCGGCGTCGTGCAGTCGGCGAAGTCGGCGTCGGGCACGCCGTCCAGGGCCAGCGGAGCCCCCACCTCGGGATCGGACACGTCGTGGCCGAGTTCGCGCAGGCACTCGGCCAGCGCGAGCCCGCTCTCGTGCATCGCGCGCAACTCCTCGTCGCTGAAGTCGCGCGTCGGTGGTTCGCCGATCTCGGCCATGCAGTCCGCAGCCGCGGCCTGGACCTCCGGGCCGCTCTCCTGGATCCCGGCACCCGGGGCCGGGTCCTTCACGTCCAGTCCGCGGCTGCGCAGGCACTGGGCCAGCTCCAGGTCGTAGGCGTCCCGCTCGGCGGACGCGTCGCCGGTGGACGATCCGCTGCCTCCCCCCGCCGATGCCGACGATGCGGTGGGGGAGCCGGTCGGTGAGGCGGTGGTGCCGCAGGCGGCCAACGCCAAGGCCAGCGCCGGTGCGGCGAGCAACGCCGCCGACGTCCGACGACGGAACGGGGTGGAACGGAGAGCGAGCACGGTGGTCCTCCTGGGTCAGCGGCAGGGTGCCGCGGTAACGACCCCATCGACCCAACCGGCCGGCCCGTTGCGCGTGCGTTCGCGGAAACGGATACGTCCACGACAGCTGGGCGCGGGCATGTCGTGCGCGTATGCGCAATCGGAGACGCCCTGGCAACCGCCGCCGGACTGCACTGGATCCGTCCACCAGTTCGCACGTCCGCGCCGGCACCGTCCGGCGGGGAGGAGCTCCACCATGAGGATCACCCGCCGACCACCTGCCATCGCGACGAGACGGGCCGCCCGAGCATCCGTCGCCGGCCGGTCGGCACCGTGGCGACCGGGCCTGCCGGTGCTCTCTGCGGTCGCCGTCGTGCTCGCCGTCGCCGCGATCACGCTCGGCCCGGCCGAGGTCGTCGCCGACGCCCGCCGGACCGTGATGGCCGGGCTCGAGGTCCTGCTCGCCCCGTGGGTGGGCACCGTGCCCCGGCATCCGGTCGAGGCGGTGGCGAACACGCTGCTCTTCGTCCCGGTGGGTGCGCTGGCCGCGCTGGTCCTCCGGCGCTCGGGTCCGGCGCTGCCGCTTGCGCTCGGCGCCGCGACGTCGGTGCTGATCGAGCTGGCGCAGGGGGTGCTCCCCGGCCGCGTGCCCGACCTGGTCGACGTGGCCGCCAACACCGCCGGCGCGTCCGTGGGCGTCGTGCTCGTCACCGTGCACCTGGCCGTCGCTCGCCGGGCCGGGCGCCGTCCGCGGCGCGGACTGCGCGTCGCCCTGCTCACCACCCCCGCCCTGATCGCGGGCCTGGCCGGGTGCTCGCAGACCGCACCGGCGGGGGGCGCCGGAGCACCGGTTCCGAGGGTGCCGGACGGGGAAGCGATGACCGTCGAGAACGGCCACGTCGCCGACGGCGAGGAGCTGTCGGCGTTCGCCGACGTCCCGGCCATCACCAACCTGGACAGCGCGCTGCGCATGGCGGTGCAGGACGCGGCCCGGGACGCGACGGCCGACGGGGTGGACTTCCACGTGTCCAGCGGGTGGCGCAGCGCCGACTATCAGCAGGCGCTGTTCGACGCCGCGGTGGCCCGGTACGGCAGCCCGGACGCGGCCCGGGAGTGGGTGCTCGGTCCCGATGAGTCATCCCACGTGACGGGCGATGCGGTCGACATCGGTCCCACGGACGCGATGAGCTGGCTGTCCCAGCACGGGTCGGACTACGGCTTGTGCCAGACCTACGGCAACGAGATGTGGCACTTCGAGCTGGCCGTCGAGCGCGGTGGCGAGTGTCCCGCGCCGGCCGACGACCCCAGCGCCGGCTGACCGCATGACGTCTGCCCGGGAACCGGCCAGCGTCGTCGCGGCACGGCAGCTGGCCGCCGAGGCCCACGAGCGCCGCCGGGTGCTCTCCCGGCCCGCCCCCTCCCGCGCCGATACCCCGCCGATACAGCGGGCTCCCTACCCTCGTCGCATGCGGGTGCTGATCGCCGAGGACGAGCCCTACCTGGCCGATGCCATCCGGGACGGCCTGCGCCTGGAGGCCATCGCCGCCGACGTGGTCCACGACGGGGACAGCGCCCTGGAGAACCTGGCCGTCAACAGCTACGACGTCGTCGTGCTCGACCGGGATCTGCCGGGCACGTCGGGGGACGAGGTCGCCCGCCGGATCGTCGCCGACGGCCTGCCCTGCCGGATCCTCATGCTGACCGCGGCCGACCGGCTGGAGGAGAAGGTCGCCGGCTTCGAGCTCGGCGCCGACGACTACCTCACCAAGCCCTTCGCGATGCGGGAGCTGGTGGTGCGGCTGCGCGCGCTCGGCCGCCGTCCGGTCGACGGCGCGCCCCCGGTGGTGGAGTTCGCCGGCCTGACCCTCGATCCCTTCCGCCGGGAGGTCTACCGCGACGGCCGGTACGTGGGGCTCACCCGCAAGCAGTTCGCGGTGCTGGAGGTGCTGATGGCCGCCCGCGGCGGTGTGGTCAGCGCGGAGTCGCTGCTGGAGCGGGCGTGGGACGAGAACGCGGACCCGTTCACCAACGCCGTCCGGATCACCATCTCCTCCCTCCGCAAGCGCCTGGGCGACCCGTGGCTCATCCACACCGTTCCCGGCAGCGGCTACCGGGTGGGGGCGCCGACGAACGCAATCGACACGAACGGCGCCGACCGCCGGTGAGTGCCCGGCTGCGCCTGACCCTGAGCTACGCAGGTTTCCTGCTCGTCGCCGGACTGGCTCTGGTGGCGGTGCTGGTCTCGGTCATCTGGTTCGTGCCCGAGGGCAACCTCACCGGCGCGGGCGGGTTCATCCCGGACCGGAACGACCTGCTGACCGCTCTGTGGCCGCGGGCCGCGGCAGGACTCGGCGTGCTGGTGGTCGTCGGTCTGATCGGCGGCTGGTTCCTGGCCGGGCGGATGCTCCGACCCCTGCACCTGATCCACACCGTCGCGCGGCAGGTCGCGGCCGGCTCGCTGGAGAACCGGGTGGGCCTGCAGGGCAGTCACGACGAGTTCCGGGAGCTCGCCGACACCTTCGACACCATGCTCGACCGGCTCCAGGCCTCCCTCGACGAGCACCGCCGGTTCGCCGCCAACGCCTCGCACGAACTGCGCACCCCCTATGCAGTCGAACGCGCGATGCTCGACGTCGCGCTCGCCGACCCTGACGGCGTGGACGTCGAACGGCTGCTGCGCCGGCTGGACGAGACGAACCGGCGAGGTACCGAGACGGTGGAGGCGCTGCTGGCCCTGGCTGCCCTCGACCAGGGCCAGACCCCGTCACGTACCCCCGTCGACCTCGCCGAGCTCACCGCCGACGTCGTCGCGGAGCTGACGGCGGTCGCCGATGAGGCCGGGATCGTCATCGAGGCGCACCTGGGCGAGGGCGATCTCGACGGGGCCCAGCCCCTGGTCCGGCAGCTGGTGGCCAACGTGGTGCTCAACGGGATCCGCCACAACACCGGCCCCGGCGGGTGCGTCCAGGTCACGACCGGCACGACCGCCGACGGCCGCGCCCAGCTGCGCGTGGTCAACACCGGTCCGGTGGTCCCACCGCACCTGCTGGCGAAGCTGACCGAACCCTTCGTGCGGGGAGAAGGCCGGACGTCGGCCGGCGGGGGCGGCCTCGTCCCGCCCGGCAGCGGACTCGGGCTGGCGATCGTGGCCAGGGTGGCAGAGGCCCACGGTGGGGCGCTGGAGCTCTCCGCGCCGCCGGAGGGCGGCCTGTCCGTGCGGGTGTCCTTTCCCGCGCCGGGGACGTGACGGTCCGTGGCCGGGCCGCGGGCCTCGGTCGGTTCCAGTGTCCGGTTCTCGTCGAGGCCGACGACGTGGGCAGCCGCCCGCACGGTCCAGCCGTCGGAGAACACGGCCAGGACCTCGAGCAGTGACCGCTCGGCCTGGCCGAGCATGCCGAAACTCCACTCCACCGTTGCTCGCAGGGTGCGCTGCCGCTCGGGACGATCCGCCATGCCCGTCCCGAGCGTGTCCAGCGATCGGGACAGCCGCCGCAGAGAGTCCAGTGCAGGGGTCTCCCGCTGGGCGGGCCCACACCGTCGGACCGTGACCCAACCGGCCACCGCACCGCGATGGCCGCCGCCCGGCAGTCAACCGTCCGCGTCCGGGGGGTCGGCGGTCGACCCCGCATCGGTCTGCAGGCTGTGCCAGGTGCCGTAGGCGACGGCGGCCGCGCCCTCCACGTCGCCGGCGGCGCAGAGCCGGATGAGTTCGTCGTGCTGCGCGACGGATGCGTGACCCTGGGGGGAACCGAACCGGAGCCGCTCCGCCCGGCGCAGCGTGGGGGTGAACTGCTCGAGGACCGTGGCCAGCGCGCGGTTGCCGCAGATGGTCACGGGCACGCCGTGCAGTTCGGCGTCGGCCCGCACGGCCGACTCGACGTCGCCGCTCTCGACGGCGGCGGCGAACCGGCGGTTGGCGTCGCGCATGGTGGTCACGTCCGCCTCGGTGAGGGCGGGGACGGCCTCGCGGACGGCCACCTGGTGCATCGCGGCGACGACGTCCCGGGCGTCCCGGACCTCCCGGACGTCGAGCGGGCAGACGATGGTCGAGCGGCCGGGCTGGGCCAGGACGAGCCCGCTCTGCGCCAGACGCAGCAGTGCCTCGCGGACGGGGGTCCGGCTGACGCCGAGCCATGCGGCGAGTTCCTTGTCCTTGAGCTGCTCACCGGGCTCGAACGTGCCGTTCTCGATGGCGTCGCGGAGTCGGCGGTACACGTCGTCACGGAGCAGGCTGCGATCGAGGCTCGGGGCAGTCCCGGGAGTGGCCACGCAGTACATTGCGCCGCTCCGTGGCCTCTCGGCAACCACAGCCGAGAACGCGAGCGTGGTGACCGGACACCGAGCCCCTCGCCTGGCCGATGGGTAGTCGAATGGGCCGTCACCTGACGTACGCGAGGAGGGGGCGCCGCTTCCTACGGTCGATATATCAGCGCTGACGCGGCCAGTCCGGTCGTCCCGGTCGCTGGGATCGAGAGGAACGACGATGACCATCGACACCGACGAGCGCCGGCCGGCCCAGGAGAAGCCCACCGTGGTGCTCGTGCACGGCGCCTTCGCCGAGTCCGCGAGCTGGAACGGGGTGATCGAGCAGCTCAGGGGCGACGGCTTCCCGGTCATCGCCGCGGCGAACCCGCTCCGGGGCCTGCGCGAAGACGCCGCTCAGCTCCGCAGCATCCTGGACCAGGTGGACGGTCCGATCGTGGTGGCCGGCCACTCCTACGGCGGCTCGGTGATGAGCGTGGCTGCCGCCGGGCACCCCGGCGTCCGGGCGCTCGTGTACGTGGGCAGCTTCCTGCTGGAGGAAGGGGAGAGCACCGGTGAGCTGGCCGGGAAGTTCCCCGGCAACGAACTGGGGTCTGCGCTGGACCCGGTTCCCGTTCCCGACGGGAACGGCGGCACGGTGACCGACCTGTACATCCAGCCGGACAAGTTCCGGCAGGTGTTCGCCGCAGATGTCCCGCCGGAGGTCGCCGAGCTGATGGTCGCGACGCAGCGGCCCATCACCAGCGAGGCGCTGGAGGAGAAGGCGACGGCGGCGGCCTGGCGGACGATCCCGTCCTGGACCCTGGTCACGCGGCAGGACCTCGCCGTCCCGGCCGAGGCGCAGGTCTTCATGGCCCAGCGTGCGCAGTCCACGGCCGTCGAGGTCGACGCCTCCCACGCCGTCGCCGTGTCCCGGCCCGGCGCGGTCGCCGACCTGATCCTCCAGGCCGCCCGCGCGACGGCCGGCTGAGCCGCCGCACCACGACCGTGCCGCCCGCTCCGGGACCCAGCCCGACGGAGCGGTCCCGGGCGGGCGGTACCACCCAGCCACCCAGCCACCCAGCCACCAAGCCACCCAGCCACCCAGCCACCCAGCCACCCAGCCACCCAGCCACCCAGCCACCCAGCCACCCAGCCACCAGGAGGTCGGTGACGGCATGCAGGTCCTCGACCTGATCGGCGTCTTCGCCTTCGCGGTCTCGGGCGCCCTGATGGCGATCGGCCGCGACCACGACGTGGTGGGGATCGCGATCCTGGCGGTGGTCACCGCGCTGGGCGGCGGGATCATCCGCGACCTGGTGCTCGGCGACACGCCCCCTCCGGCGTTCACCAGGTGGCAGTACCTGGTCGTGGCCCTGGCGGCGGCCGGGGTCACGTCCGTCGCCCACCCCTGGCTCGGGCGGCTGAGCAGACACCTGCTCGTCTTCGACGCGGCCGGACTGGGGCTCTTCTGCGTCGCGGGGACCGAGAAGGCGCTCGACCACGGGCTCGCGCCCGTGGCCGCCGCCCTGCTCGGGGTCACGACCGCCGTGGGCGGCGGCGTCCTGCGCGACGTCCTCGCCCGCGAGACGCCAGCGTTGTTCCGGGCTGACTCCGAGCTCTACGCGGTGCCGGCGGTGGTCGGGGCGCTCGTCGTCGGCATCGCCTCGACCTTCGCCGCCTACAGCCCCGCGGTCGGCGCGGGGGTGGCCGCCGCCATCTTCGTCGTCCGCGTGCTCGCCCTGCTGCGCCACTGGCGCGGTCCGCGGGCCCGCAGCGGAGGACGCGCGGCCACCCCGTAGGACGCGCGGCGGTCACGGACGGCGCGTACGCCGGGGACGGGTGCAGCGGGCACGTCGTGGGCGTATGCGGATTCGGAGACGCTTCCCCCCCCGCGGAGGACCCCCGACCACCCGATACGACCCGCCTGCGGCCACGCGATCCCGATCAGGCGATAGCCGAGCCGGACGTGGCGTTGGCGGGGGTTGTAGGTGCCATCGATCCCTTCCAGCGTCGCTGACCCGCCTCGGCCCCGGCTGCCCACAGGTGACGATCCAGGAGGTCCGCAGCGGCCAGCCGCCGATGCGGCCCTTCAGGCAGCGTGCGGAGGTGCCGGCGTCACAAGCGGGAGAACCCCCACCGGCCTCACGGCCGTGGGGATCCAACTCGGTGTCCGAGGGGCGACTCGGTACTTCCGCACACGCCTCACCAGCAGTCGCTCAGCGCCCCGGCCATCCATGGCGACGGATGTAGGGGGAGCGCAGGGCCCGGCGCGCCGCGAGGGGCCTCGGCGCACAGGTCGCTCGCATCGGCGCGCCGCGCAGAGATGATCCGCCTCAGTGACCGCGCCTTGACAGCGACGGTTGTACGACAGACATGTATGTACATGTCTGCTGCGTACTCTGCCCCTGGATCGGCGGCACCCGCACACACTCGGACAACCAGTCGGTCAGCAGCACGGGTAACCTGTGCAGTCCGACGGCGAAGGCGTTGTAGCGGTGGGCGGACGCAGCGAGACGGCCTCTGAGGTCTGGCAGGCGCGCATTGGGCGCGGTCTCGCCGAACAGCTCCGAGCCGATGCAGAGGTCCTCGGACTCGGGGGTCGCACCGATGTCGTCAAGGCTGCTCTCGCCCTGCTGCACCGCCGTGCGGCGGAGGAGCGAATGGCGCGCCAAGTGGACGACTTCTACGGCGATGCGACGCCACCCCTCCCGCTCGGAGTCATGTCGCCCGATGACAGCGCCTGAGCCTTTTCGAGGGCAGGTCTGGGACGTCGACTTCGAGTTCGGCAGCCATCCGGCCGTCGTCGTGAGCGTCAACCCCATGAACAGCCGGCTGGGTCACGTGGCAGTCATCCCGATCACCGGTACGAAAGGGCCGCCGCGACGCACATCCCACTCGATGCCGACGCCGGCCTCACGAGGTACGATGAATCGTTCGCCGACGTGACGTCGTTGCGCCCGGTCGCGCGCGGACGGTTGGAGGGGATGCGCGGCCTGCTGGCACTCGCAGACATGGCGAGGATCGAGACACAGCTGCGCACCTACCTCGGCCTCTGACCGGTATGAGGTCAGGTCCTCGAACGTGATGCCGACGCCCAGGCTCTCGACGAGCTTCTCCTTCCGCCGAGTCGAGACCCCGAGCAGGTAGCAGGTCGCGACCACCGTCGTCAGCGCCCGCTCGGCCCGGCGGCGGCGTTCCAGCAGCCAGTCCGGGAAGTACGAGCCGGATCGGAGCTTGGGGATGACGATGTCCAGGGTGCCGGCGCGGGTGTCGAAGTCCCGGTGCCGGTAGCCGTTGCGCACGTTGGTGCGCTCGGCTGAGCGGGCGCCGTACTCGGCGCCACAGACCGCGTCGGCCTCGGCGGACATGAGCGTGCGCCCGGAAGGGCGGCGCCTCGAGGCTGTGCCCGAGCGCGGGGCGACTGTCACGAGCCATCGGTGATCCGACGTCCGGGCACGCCGGCCGATCTCGCCGGCACGGCCTCCTGCCGGGCACCGTCGGGGCCCTTCGCCGGGCGCACCAGCCGCCCCCGTCGCGCCGTCCTCCTCCGGGGCTTCTGATGGCATCCGTCGCGGTGGGCGGCGCCCGGACCGGACGCGGCCCGCACGACCACGGGTCGGAGCCCACGGCTGCGGCGCGCCGGGGTGCGCTGATCTCCTGCCAGGGCGAGTGCAGCCTGGTCAACCGCGGAGAACACGGCCAAGGCCCGGGTCACGCCGGGTCGGTCGCGGTCCGACTCGCCGCCACACCCAGGGACCCGGGGATCCGGGGGGCCGCAGGCGGACAGAGCTGATGCCCCATGCGCTCCTGCTTGGTCCGCAGGTAGCGCACGTTGTGCGGCGTGGGTTGGGTGGGCAACGGGACCCGCTCCACCAGTTCGACGCCGTGTCCTTCCAGCCCGCCGTACTTGGCCGGATTGTTGGTCATGAGCCGGATGCGCCTGATCCCGAGGTCGGTGAGGATCTGTGCGCCCACCCCGTAGCTGCGAGAGTCCACGGGCAGTCCCTGGGCCAGGTTGGCGTCCACGGTGTCCAGACCCTCCTCCTGCAGGGCGTAGGCGCGGATCTTGTGGCCCAGCCCGATCCCACGTCCCTCGTGCCCGCGGAGGTAGACGACCGCCCCGCAGCCGGCGGTGGCCACCGCCTGGAGGGCCTGCTCGAGCTGGGTCCCGCAGTCGCATCGCAGTGAGCCCAGGATGTCGCCGGTGAGGCACTCGCTGTGCACGCGGACGAGCACCCCGGCGTCGCTGCGACCGACCTCGGCGACGTCGCCCATCACCAGCGCCAGGTGCTCCGTGGCGTCGAGCCTGTTGCGGTAGGCGACGGCCCGGAAGCAGCCGAACTCGGTCGGCATGGTCGAACTGGCGATCGGCACGACGAGACGCTCGGTCGCGCGGCGGTGGCGGACCAGGTCGGCGATGCGGAGGACGGGCAGGTCGTGCGTAGCCGCGAACGACAGGAGGTCATCCCCTGTCCGCATGCTGCCGTCGTCGGCGACCAGCTCACTGATGACGCCGACCCCCGAGAGGCCGGCAATCGTGAGGAGGTCCACGGTGGCTTCGGTGTGGCCGCCCCGGACGAGGACTCCGCCGGTACGAGCCCGCAGCGGGAAGACATGGCCGGGGCGCCGTAGCTGGTCCGGGCGGAGAGCCGGGTCGGCCAACGCCTGCGCGGTGGCTGTGCGCGCGGATGCCGAGACCCCCGTGCCGGTGCCGACCAGGTCCACCGAGACCGTGAATGCGGTCTCGTGGGCGTCGGTGTTGTCGCTCACCATCGGTGGCAGACGGAGGTCGTCGGCGCGCTCGGCGCTCATGGGGACGCAGACGATGCCCGTGGTGTGCCGGACGAGGAAGGCCATCTGTTCCGCGGTGATCGTTTCCGCGGCCAGGACGAGGTCTCCCTCGTTCTCCCGGTCGGCGTCGTCGACTACAACCACCATCCCACCCTGGGCCAGGGTGGCGACGGCGTGCTGGACGGCCTCGGCGGCCGTGTGGTCGGTGATCACGACGGGTCCAACGCGGCGTGGGTCCCGAAGAGCCGACCGTGGTACGTCAGCGGCTGGCCGGTGAGCGTCTCCGCGGCGATCACCCGGCCGAGGACGAGGACGTGATCGCCACCGTCGACGATCTGGCCGGCCTCGCAGGCCAGCCAACCGGGCGCGCCCGGCAACCGGGGCAGGTCCTGGTCGGCCTCCCACCGGATCCCCTCGAACTTGCCAGTGCCGCCCTTGCGGGCGAACGCCAGCGCCAGCCAGGACTGGTCGGCGCCCAGCACGTTGACCCCGAAGCGGCGGCACTCCCGGATCAGCGCCAGCAGCTCCGAGCCCCTGTCCAGGGACACCAGCACCATCGGCGGGCTCATGGACAGAGACGCAAAGGCGCTCACCGTCGTCCCGTGCGGCAGGCCGTCGGCCATGCTGGTCACCACAGACACCGGCGTGGCGACGCCGGCCATGACTTCCCGGAAGTCGGTCTGCAGGTTGCTGTCGGCGATCTCGGTCATCGGGAGCCTCCCGGCGTGAGCGGTTCGTACGGGTACGTGGTCAGGTGGACGGGCGCACGCTGGGCCGGTGCCTTCGCGGGCGATGGGGTGCGGCGGCAGCAGCTGGATCCGCACAGGCCCCTGCTCACTCGACCGCCATGGGGAGGCCGGCTTCGATCCGGGCGTGCCGCTGGGCGATCTGCGGGAGGAACTCCTCATGCGTCAGCAGGTAGAGCTGATCGGCCCGGATGGCGTCGAGGACCATCGCGCCGACGTCCTCCGGCTCCAGCCACCGGAACGAACGACCGCTGGCGCCGAGGTCCATCTCGTACAAGGCGGAGGCCCCGGTGCCCGGCTTCGTCCGCAGACTGCTCTTGATGTTGCTGTGGACGGTTCCCGGGAGGAGCGCCGTCGCACCGACGTGTGAGCCGGCCGCCACCAGCTCGGCGGCCAGGACCTCGGTCAACCCCAGCACCGCGGCCTTGCTGGCGACGTAGGCAGCCGCGTTCGGCGGCGCGATCATCACCGACATCGATGACGTGTTCACCACATGACCCCAGTCGGAGTTGCGCTCCAGCACCGGCAGGAAGGCCTGCACCCCGTGGATGACGCCGTAGAGGTTGACGTCGAGGACGAAGCGCCAGTCGTCCTGGGTCATCGCTGCGGTGGCCGCGAACGGTCCGACGCCGGCGTTGTTGCAGACCACGTGGACCTCCCCGTACTCGGCCACGGCCCGGTCGGCCAGGGCACCGACGCTGTCCGGGTCGGTCACGTCGGTCCGCACGCCGAGCACGCCCAACTCCTCCGCGGTGGCGGTCAGGGCGGCCTGGTCGACGTCGGCGATGACCACGTGGCACCCCGCTGACAGGAATGCCTTCGCGAGGCCCTTGCCGATGCCGGAGGCGCCTCCCGTCACGACGGCGGTCGTGCCGGTGAAGTCGACAGAGCGTGTCATCGGTTCTCCTTGCGCGTGCGGGAGCCGGCTGCTCGCCGGCAATGACGGATCAGTGCAGCTGGTAACGCTTGAGCTTGCGGTAGACGGTGGCGCGCGAGATGCCCAGACGTTCGGCGACGGCGTTGCGGTCCCCTCCGGCCGCGCGCAGGGCCGCCATCAGCACGTCGCGTTCGGCCCGGTGGACCTCGTCCAGCGGGCTGCGGTTCCTGCTGGGGCCGTACTGCGCCGGGAGGTCGGGCAGATCGATCGTCAGGCTCGTGGTGCGGATCCTCGCGCTGGTCAGCACCTGGACGAGCTGGCGTACGTTGCCTGGCCAGTCGCCGGCGGCCAGCGCGGCGAGCGCTCGCGGAGCGAGGGCGACCGGCTCGTCGGGACGGCCGAGGCCGGTGAGCAGGTCCTCGCACAGCTCCGCGAACTCGTCGCGGCGCTCCCGCAGTGGCGGGACGGTCAACGTGACGGGGAAGGTCTCCCGGAGCAGCGGCGCGGCGTCGTCGCTCCAGCTCTCGTGGGCTGTGGTGCCGATGACCGGCCCGGGGACGCGGGTGATGAGGTCGGCCACGGTCGGCGCCAGCTCGGACGGCACCTCGGTCACGTGACTGATCAGCACCGCGGTGGCACCGGACCGGACGCTCGCACAGAGCTGATCGGCCCAATCGCGCGGAGCCCGGTGGGCGAGCGTGCCGTCGAGCTCGACGATCGTCCCGTGTCCCGTGGCGGAGGTCAGCGCCCGTCTTGCTTCGTGCCGCTTGCCGGATCCTCGCTCGCCGGTCAGCAGGACCGGATGACCTGCCGAGAGCGCGCGGTCCAGGGAAGCCCGGACGTCGGCCGCTGTCTCAGTGCGATCGCCCGTCCACCCGCGAGCGCGCCTGCCGTCGGCGCCGCTGTCCGATCTCTCCACCGGCACGAGAACGAGGACAGCTGCGTACTCGCCCCTGGGCCGGGACACCGGAAGGACCTCGATCCGCACGGTCGCACCGCTGCGCAGCCGCCGTCGCAGCGTGCGTCCGGCCGCGCCCGAGTCCGCCGCAACGCTCCGCAGGAGTTCCTCATCGGCGTCGCAGACCAGGTCGCGGGCTCCGTTGCTGGCCACGTACACGCGCGAGCTCACCCCGACGATCGCTCCGCCGAAACGGCGCTGGGCACTGGAGAAGGCGTCGAAGAACTCGCGCTCGACGTCGGTCCGGCTGGCCAGCAGCTGGGTCTCGATCGACCGGCCGATCTCCACGACGAGGGGAAGAATGGCCGCGGAGCCGTACTCACGGCGGCAGTGCACGCCCAGGGTGCCGGCGTACCGCTTGGTGAACGGATCCCGGATCACGACTCCGGTCGTCGTCAGCATCTCCGCGTCGGTGCGGAAGTGCTCGCTGCCGGAGATGACGACGGGCCGCTGCAGCTCGTGGGCACAGCCGAGCCCCGTCGTTCCGATGATCTCCTCCGCCACGCATGCCCCCAGGTGGGGCATCAACTGGTGGATCCGGCCGTCTCCGGGGAAGTCGCCGACGACGGCCGTCAGCAGCCGGCAGGCCCGATCGGTGAGGAACCCGATCGAGTTCAGGTCCGAGATCTGGTCCTTGAGCCGGTTCATGATCGGCTGGGCCACGGCGGCGAGGCGCGTGCTGGACCGGAACTCCGGGTCCACCGGGAAGCCGGTCGACCCGGGATCGACTCCGGCGATCATCGAGCGACGCCAGGAGGAGACGACCTCCGGGCGGACGTGCGGGTGGTCAGCGGGGGACACCTTGAACGGGTCCCGGCCCAGCACGTCCTCCTTGGCCTCCCGGACCCGGTCCCACTCAACGGCGGTCCGCGGTACCGGAACGGGGTCCATGGCTCTCCTCTGGATGGATCAGTGCGCTGTTCGGGCCATGCCCCGTCGATCGCCGGGCCGACGGGGCATGGCACGAACCTCCCGGAAGGGTGGCTGGGGAGGTACCGCAGCCTCGGGACAGGTGACGTGGAGGCGATGCGGCGGGACGGCGCTTCCGTGCGTCCTCCCCGCCGCACCGGTCAGGCCGGAACGCCGACCGGCGTGGCGTCGAGGTTGCGGGCCTTGGGCAGCACCTCGCGGGCGAACAGTTCCAGGCTGGCCTGCGCCTGGTCGTACGGCATCCCGCCGAACGACGGGGACAGCGAGAGCTCGAAGTCGCCCAGGATGTCGTGGATCCCCTCGATCTGCCGGAGGATCTGCTCCGGGGTGCCCCAGAGGGCGGTCGCGGCGTAGTCGTTGGCTGCCTTCTCCAGACCGATCTCCCGGAAGCGCGCCGCGCCGGCGGCGTACCGCTCGTGACCCTTCAGCCCGTCGAAGTGCTTACCGGCCATCTCGTAGTGCTCGACGTTCGCCATGAAGAACCGGTTGACGTACTGGAAGTGCCGCTCCCGCGCCACCTCCGGGTCCTCATGGCAGTACATGTTCACGCTGAGGGCGATGGGCGGGGCAGTCTCACCGTGGAACTCCTGGTAGAGCTCGCGGTACCTGGTGAAGGTTTCCATGAGGTCGGGCACCGGCCGCACGATGAAGGCCATCATGGCGGCTCGCAGTTTGGCCGCCATGACCACCGAGTCCGGTGAGCCGGCGACGACGTACCGACGGTCGAGGAAGGAGCTGCGGGCCCGGGGCCGCAACTCCGCGCGTGGCTGGGGGTAGTAAGGGCCGTCACCCTCCATGACCCCGGTCTCCAGAGCCTCGAAGATCATCGGCGCCGCCTCGTCGAAACGGTCCCGTGTCTCGTCGAGGGTGATCCGGAAGGGCTCGTACTCCTTGCGGGACAGACCGCGGCCCAGGCCCAGCAGCAGTCGTCCCTCGGAGAGGGTGTCGACCATGAGGGCCTTCTCCGCCACCCGCAGCGGGTTGTTCCACGGCACGATGACCGCGGCCGTGCCGAGTTTGATGGTGGACGTGCGACCCGCCAGGTGTGCCAGCACGAGCAGGTTGTCCGGGCAGACCGAGTAGTCCTCGAAGTGGTGCTCGACGATCCACACGACGTCGTAGCCCAGGGCCTCCGCCTGGACCGCCAGGTCCATCTCTCCTGCGTACATCTGCTGGTCGGTCAGCTCGGGGTCGAGCACCCCGAAACCCAGGTTGATACCGATGCTTATCACGGTTGATGCACCTTCCGTATGGTCCGTTGCTCCTCGACCGCAGTGGGTCCCGACCCATCCCCGGCCGGGATGGAACGACCGTCTCCGTCGTCTCCGGGGCCTGTGATCCAGGCCACGCCGCGGTGATGGGAGCAACGCTACGGACAGCACGCGCTCCTGCCGTCTCACTTTTGAGACGAGTTCCACTCCGGACGTCGGTAGCGTGCCTCGCAACGGGGAGGCGCCCGGGCCGTCAGAGGCTGCGTGCGGCGGCCGTCCCAGCGCGTCTGTCCAGCTGCGGATGTGGTCGACGGTGAAACTGCCAGTGGGGGAGGAGGCCGTTCGGTGCCTCGGCCGGCACCCGTGGCTGGCTGGCACGTCGGCGACTGCGTACCAGGCCAGGCCCGGGAGAGCTGTCACCGTCGACCCGGCAGATGCAGCGAGGACCTCCGCCTGCCGGTGCGTCCGACGACCCGGTCCCACCCTCGCCCCGATCCACCAGCCACGAGAGGTAGCCAGTGAGCGACAACGAAGTCCACGTTCACCGCGGAGTGATGGTCCCCATGCGCGACGGTGCCCGGCTCGCAGCGGACGTCTTCCGGCCGGCCGATGCCGGGCCGCTGCCCGCGGTGCTGGTGCGCACTGCCTACGGACGGTCCACCCGGGAGTTCGCGATGACCGATTACCCGCGGATCGCTGCCGCTGGGTTCGTCGTCGTGGTCCAGGACAAGCGGGGCCGATTCGATTCGGAGGGCGATTACCACCTGCTGCACGACGACGGCATCGGCGAGCACCAGGACGGGTACGACACCGTGGAGTGGGTCGCCGCTCAGCCGTGGTGTTCTGGCGAGGTGGGGGCCTTCGGGATCTCCTACCTGGGCCAGACCGTGCTCGGAGCCGCCACCGCTGCGCCGCCGTCCCTGCGTGCCGCCGTCCCCACCCAGCCGTCGAGCGACGAGTTCACCGACCGTACGTTCGTCGACGGCGTGCTGAGTCCGTTCAGCGGCACCTGGGCGGTGCTGCCCATGGTCAGCGACGACCTGATCGCGAAGCTGCCCGCCGACCAGCGGGAGCGGGCCGAGGCAGAACGCAACGAGTACTTGTCGGGGCTCCCGGCGATCAGCGCGAGCATCCCGCTCCTCGATCAGCCGTTCTTGCGCCTCTTCCCGCAGGTCTGGGGGGATGCGCTGCTGCACCGGGACGATCCGGGGTTCTTCGCCGAGAGCCGGTTCGGCGTGGAGGAGGCGGCGCGGGTGCGCGTGCCGCTGTTGCACGTCGGCGGCTGGTTCGACGTCTTCACGAGGAACAGCGCCCGGCAGTACGGCCTGGTCAGCGAGCACGGGCACGACCAGCACGTGCGCGAGGGACAGCGGCTCGTCCTCGGTCCGTTCAGCCACGGCGGCCTCTCGAGCAACGAGGTCGGCGGGCGTCGATTCCCTGATGGTGCGATCGACTACATCGGCCTCGTGATCGAATGGCTGGGGCGCTGGCTGCGGGGTGAGGAGCCGTCACGCCCGGACCACCGCGTCATCATCTACGTCCTCGGGGCCGATCGCTGGCGGGCCGAGGCGGAGTGGCCTCCTCCTGGCGTGTCACCCGGCGTCTTTGCGCTCGGCGCTGACGGAGGGCTCGTGCCGGGGGCCGGCGAGGCCGGGACCCGCACGTTCCACTACGACCCGGAAGAGCCGTACACGGGCGGCCTGCTGCAGAACGTGGGCATGGCGGACCTGTCGGAGCTGCACACCGGCGACGACGTCTTGGTCTACACGAGTGAGCCGTTCGACCGGGAGGTCGAGTTCACCGGTTCGCCGGAGGCGGTGCTCCACATCGCGACCACCGCAACGGACGCGGACTGGGTCGTGGAACTGCACGCCGTCGACGAGAAGGGCTCATCCCGGCTGGTCAACGAGGGCGTTGCGCGGGCGAGGTACCGCGGGTCCCGCTCGGCGCCGCAGCCGGTCGAGCCCGGGCGGGTGGAGGAGTACGTGGTCGGGATGCGCCCGATGAGCGTCCAGCTGCCCGCGGGCGAGCGGCTCCGGGTGGTCGTGACGGCGGGCAAGTACCCCGCGTACGAGCGGCACCCGCAGTCGTACGTCGATCTGACCACCGTCGAGGAGAGCGGGTTCGCTGCCGCCGACCACACGGTCCACTCCGGCCCGGACGCGCCGTCGCGGATCGTCCTCCCGGTCGTCGAGCCGGAGGCGCGGGGCGAGTGGATCGACAACCCGTGGCCGTTCCCGGCCCGGATCGCCCCCACACCCACCGTCGAGCGATCAGTCGCCGAGCTGCTGGGCTGAACTGGGACCGTGGGGCCCTCTCTGTTGGGGGCCCCACGGCCGGAGCCATGGGGGCGCCCCTGCAGCAGGTGGTCCACGACCCGCTGCGGATGTCCCGTGGCACCTGGTGGGGCCCGCTCGGGCAGGCCGAGGAGAAGCGGATGAGCCTGCAACGGGGTGCGCGGGGGGTGGCCGCCCGTACGACGCTCGTCCGGTGCGGCCCGCAGTGGTCGTGGAGCGCCCGGCTCACGTGCGCCGGACCCGGGGAGCTCAGCGCCCTCCGGCTACCGGGCCGCCGACGTCCGAGACCGGCGAGGGCGGCGGTCACCGCAGGCGCGGCCGTGGCGGCCTGCCGTGCAGGCAGGCGGAGGTCATCACGCTCCCGGCGTCTCGATCGGATGACCAGCATCTCTGCTGAGTGCAGTTGTGCTGGTCAGCCGCCGATGAGCTCCTTGAGCGGGTGCGGGTCGGTGTCGACGGCCTGCTGGAGAAGTCGGTAGAAGAAGGCCGTCAGTGCAGGTCTCAGGGAGGCTGCGTTCACCGCGCAGAGCCAGTCCCGCCGAGGGTGTCCTCGGTCGCTCGCGTGCTCCGGGACATCCCAGCACCGCTACGCGGGGTGTCGGGGGCACAACGGACCCACCGCGGGATCGACCTCGCTGCGGCGCTGCTCGGTCGCCGTCGGGGTCCGGGACGATCACGTGCATGACCAGGGCAGCGACACCCCGAGTCGGGCGCTTCAGTCGGCGGCACCCGGCTCAGAACTCCAGGACTATGCGACCACGAAGTCCTCCGCGTTCGAGGCACACGTGGGCCTCGGCGGCCCTGGCTGCGGGCACGACGTCGACCACGCGGGGTGTCAGCGTGCCTGCGGAGACCTCGCGGGCCAGTAGACCGACCAGGTCACCCCGCTTGCTGTAGTCCGAGACGCGGACCTCGTGCACGGTCATGCCCTCAGGAATCCGGCCCGGCCAGGGGCGGACCGCAGCCACCGCGCCGCCGACGGCGATCGCGGGGACCAGCTCGTCGTGCAGACAGGCGGCGTCGACGACCGCCTTGGCAGTACCACCCAGGACGTTGGGCAGGCGCGTCGCGATGCCGTCACCGCGCGGGATCAGGACGTGGGCGCCCAGCTCGTCGAGGAAGTCGAAGTCTCGCGGTGAGGCGATCGCGACCACCCGTACTCCCTGGCGCACCGCTAGCTGGAGGGTGTAGGAGCCGAGCACACCGGCGGCCCCAGTCACCACGATCTCTGGTGCAGGTCCGAGCAGGTCGAGAGCACGCAGTGCCGTCAGGCCGTTCATGGTGACCGTCGAGGCCTCGGCCAAGCCGACATTGTCGGGTACCACCGCGGCCGAGGCGGCCGGTACGACGACGTACTCGGCGTAGGCGCCTCCGGCCGGACGACTCGCCAAGACGACCGCCATCACTCGGTCACCCACCGTGAAACCTTCGACCGCTGGCCCGACCTCGTCGACGACGCCGGCCAGGTCCATGCCGGGGATGTAGGGAGGCCTCCTGCCGGCCAGAAGTGTGGCGCCGCCGGATGCGCCGTCGCGGATCGCGGTGTCGGCAGGGTTGAGGGCCGCGTAGGCGACCTTGACGCGAATCTCCCCGGGGCCGGCGTGCGGCGTGGGAACGCGCAGCACCTCGAGCACGCCGGGGCCGCCGAAGCGCATGGCTCCGACGGCCCTCATGGTGCCGGGGGCGTCCATCTCAGGCCGGCGCAAGGCAAGTGGTCGTCCGCGACTCGTGCACGTACGGACCTTAACCCGGGGCTGTCGCGGTCGGGTCCCGCTGCCGGTGCACCTGACAACGGACGTAACTTCCGCTCGAAGGCATCAAGCTTTCGAGGGACGACCCACGCCCGCGTCCAGTGCACCCGGCACGGGCCGCGAGGTCACGGATCGCTTCGCCGCGCTGTTGCAGGGCTGACTTCGGCATGAAGTATCGCGCGGCAAAGCCGAGGCCCTGACAGCGAAACACCCCGGGTCCCTGAGCTGCAGGAACACCGGGGTGAGGTTGTGTCCGAGGGGGGACACGGTACTTCCGCACACGCCTGATCCCCGGTGCCTGAGCTGGTGAGCCCTGAGCGTCAGCGTGGTGGGGGCGCCCCGAACTAACGCGACCTCCGAAGCCGCCGCGGTCGCCTTCGTCGGCTCGCCCGGCGACTCCTACGACTACGGGGCTCTCCGCTGTGTCCAAGCGGGAGCTGACCATCGGTGATCAGGAGCCGTGCGACCCGCAGCTTCACAGGTAGGGAGTCAACCGAACCCTGGGCAGCCCCATCCGGTCCTGCCGGAGCCAGGAGTAGATCGTCTGCTCGCTGATCTCCAGGTCGAAGGCCACCACGGAGACCTTGCGCTCAGAAGCCACCAGATCCAAAACCTTGCGCCGGAACTCCGGCGGATACCCACGTCGTTCCACAGCCCCTCCTCAGGGGTCAGGTGGCACGAAGATCCAACAATCGGGCTCCACGAAACAAGGGGCTGACCAACGAGTCGACCGAAGTCGGGGCAGTCCCGGGGGATGTCCATCTACGACAACTGGCTCACCGTGACGAGTGCAGGCAAGCCAATGTTGCGGAGTCTGAGGTCGTCGGCGCGCTCCTGGCGGACGTCGACCTCGACCGGTTGACTGGCTTCGGGAGCACACGCAGGAGATGGTGTTCCCGAAGCCATACTCCTCGATCCCGGGCATGCTCCGGAATCGCCGGCCCGAGCTGTACAGCGAGATCAGGCGCCGCGGGAGGATCTGTACGACTTCACCTTCTACGCACACCAGTCGAGTTCGGCGTCCCGGCCAGCTGACATCGCAGAAGCTGGGCTGCAGAGACGGTGAGGTGCCTCACCGACCAGAAGCGGCTGCCGGTGCCCCGGTGACGGAGCAGCCGAGCCCGCGCCCGCGCTGAGCTCCTCGCGCGCTCGGCGGACGAACGTTCTCGCCGTCCGAGTGCCGGAGTCGGTCCCCGGTGCTCCGGCGGCGTACCGCAACCCTGGGCGACCTGGTGGCGCTCTGACCTAAAACATCACGTTGATCGTCTTTTGCTCGGTGTAGCTGAGCAGTTCGTCGAGGCCTTCCTCGCGGCCGATCCCGGACCCCTTTACGCCGCCGTAGGGCACGTTGGCGAAGTGGCGGGAGGAGCCGTTGATCCAGGTGAAGCCGGCTTCGAGTTCCCGCACGACCCGATGCGCCCGACTGACGTCCGAGGTCCAGACACTGGCGGTCAGCCCGAGCGGGACGCCATTGGCGATCTCGATCGCCTCGTCCTCGGTGTCGAACGGGACAACCGCCAGGACGGGCCCGAACACCTCCTCCTGGGCAATCCGCATTTCCGGTGTCACCCCGGTGAGGACGGTCGGCGCGACGTAGAGGCCCCGCGTGAGGCCGGGCACGTCGGGCCGGCCTCCACCGGTCACGACCCGGGCGCCGTCCGCGACGGCGATGTCGATGTACTTCAGCGCCCGCTCGTACTGGCGACGGTTGATCATCGGTCCCTGCTGGCAGCCGTCGTCCAGGGGGTTGCCGATGCGCCGTGACTCGATCAATCGCACGACCCGAACCACCAGGTCGTCGTGCACTTCGCGCTGTACGAGCAGCCGTGAGTTCGACGTGCAGGATTGACCGGACCACAGCAGATTCATGCCGTTCACAGCGCCCGCGGCAGCGGCGTCGAGATTGGCGTCGGCGAAGACGACCATCGGGTTCTTGCCGCCCAGCTCGAGCGACACGTCCTTGACGCTGGTCTCGGCGGCGGCGCGCTGGATGGCCCGGCCGGTCGGTTCCGAGCCGATGAAACCGATCCGCCGGACAAGTGGGTGCCGCACGAGAGCTTCGGGCACCGCCGGCCCGTCCCCGGCCACGACGGACAGGACCCCCGGGGGGAAGACGTCGACCGCGAGCTCCGCCAGGCGCAAGGCCGACAGCGGCGCCGCCTCCGGCGGCTTGAGGATGGTGGGGTTGCCCGCCACCAGCGACGTTCCCACTTTGCACGCGAACATCAGCGGGTGGTTGAACGGCACGATCCGAACGACCACGCCGACCGGCTCTCGCACGGTGACGTGCAGTGCGTTGGTCGCCGGGATGCTCTCGCCCTTGAGCTCGAGCGCCTGCCCGGCGACGAGTCGCAGCGCCGCTACGGCTGCGGCGACGTCGCCCCGGGAGTTGGTGATGGGTGAGCCGGCGTCGATGCAATCCAGCAGTGCGAGTTCCTCGGCGTTGGCCTCGACGAGGTCGGCGAGCCGGCGGACCAGCGCCGCCCGCTCCAAGGCCGGGGTGAGGCGCCACTCCCGGCGGGCGGCGCTGGCGGCCTCGACAGCGGCGGCGGCGTCGCCCACCGTGGCGTCGGGGACCTCAGCGATCACGGTTTCGGTGACGGGACTGGTCCGGCGGAACGTCGCCCCGGACGCGGCGGGGCGCAACATCCCGCCGATCAGCAACCGCCACTCGTGGTCGAGGGCCCGCCGCACCTCGGGTGGGAGGGGAACCTCCCTCTGCTCCGTCACGGCCACTCCCCGCTCTCAGTTGTGAAGGTGCCCCCGGCGACCGCGGGCGCCTGACGGCGGCGCCAGCGGTCGCCGGGGGAGGCGTCGCTGTCGATGCTCAGTGGGCGACGGGCGGGCGAGTGCTCACCGTGGCGCGGATCGAGGTCTGCACGTGACGCTCGACGGCCTGCTTGGCGGTCCCGCCGTTCTCCTCGCCCCAGATGATGCTCACCGCGGTCCCATCCTGGGCGTCCGCCTCGTCGACCATGGCCACGGACAGCCACGCGCCCGCGTTGACGGTGTAGCCGCACATGTTGGAGATGCCCACGAGGCGGCCGTCGATCACGACGGAATCGGTCTGGACCCGGGCGTACCGCGCCAAGGGGGTGTCGAGGTACTTCGCCCGGTTCTCCCCGCCGAACAGGCTGCTGGCGTACACGCGGGCGACGTCCTCGTCGTGCCAGCGGAGCCACACCTTCTTCTTGTGCGGCTGGTCGGCGACCTGCTCGAGTGCGCTTCGGCCGATGAAGTCGTGGTCGAACCTCACCAGGTGTCCGTAGCCGAAGTCGTACGGGGTCACGTAATAGTCCTCGATGTCCTCGGACCGGAAGCTGCCCCCGACGGAGAGCGTGCCCTCGTACCCGTTGCCCGGGAGCCACTCGCGGTAGGCCTTCAACCGCTCGCCCGTGTAGACCGCTGCGGTCGGCTGAGCCTGGTATCCCGACTCGATGCTGCCGGTGTAGTACGCGAGGGCCCCACCGCGGACGAGACCGAACTCCTCACCGGCGCTCAACAGGGCGTCCAAGAACCGCTTCCCCTCCGCCGCCGGACCCCAGATCTCCATGCCCATGGTCTCGGCGCCGGGCACGCCCGCCATGGTGTGCGACAGCGCCCGGACTGGCACCCCACCGACGGTGAACTCGGTCATGCGGAAGAACGGGACCTGCTCGATCGGACCGCCGTGCGCCTTCTCCAGGATCTGCCGGGCGGTGGGTCCCTCGATCTCGTAGCGGAAAGTGAGACGCTGGGGGTTGTCGTCGGCCGTTCGCTCGTCCCGGACGACCTCGACGTCATAGCCGCCGATCTCGGCCTGGTACTGGACCCAGTTCGCCGCGGCAGCGGGGCCCACCAGGTTGGCCTGGTCCTCCTCGAGGCCGAACAGGACCGCCGTGCCGATCATGTGGCCGTCTTCGTTGCAGGTGACGAAGTGCTTCGCTCGGTTCCGTCCGTACGTGGCGAAGCTGTTCGTTCCGGTGTCCGACAAGAGGCGCTTGACGTCCGGTCCGCGGAAGTACACATCGGTCATGTGGTGCGACTGGTCGAAGAGCACGGCCGTCTTGTGGATGGCCTCCTGCTCGTCCTGCCAGTTCGTGTGCTCGGCCGGGTACGGGAACTTGAATCGCTTGGCGGGGGATTCCCGCAGCATCCGCACCGGGTTCCCGACGCGCTGGATCTTGTTCTCGAGACTCTCGGTCGACATACCGGGTTCCTCTCGCAGGGAGGTCGTCTGGTGGCTGCCATCGGGGCGGGCAGCGGCACACGGTGGACTCAGGTGCTGGCATCGGCGAGAAGCGGTCACGCTCCTCCCGCTGGCCGCGAGAATGGTGATCTGCGGCACCCGACCCTTGGTGGGCCGGGCAGCGGATTCCTTTCAGCGCGATTCTGGAGTGGTCTCGGGAAATCGCGCGGGAAGTATTCCTGGTGCAGGCCGATCATGTCCGGCACGCGCGCTCTCCGGTGAGAGACAGCTATTCCGCCTACGAACTTTCTGCCTGCGGCTGTAACGTAGATCTCGTGAAGGGCGGTGTCAAGCTCGGATGGAACGAAGCCGTCGGCCGATCGAGCGGAGGTGTCTCGGACGCCCCGGTGGGCTAGGCGGGCTCGCCGACTACGGCCCGTGGATCGGGCCAGTGCTCGGGCTTGCCATCGTCGGCCGCGACCAGGCGGCTCAGGCCCTGGGTGAACGTCGTCCGTCGAGCGGCGTCGAGTGGTTCCAGGTACACGGCCTCGACCTCTCTCACCGAGTCGGCCACCTCGCGGAGCAGGTCGTGACCCTCGTAGGTCAGGCGGAGGACCCGGCGCCGGCCATCCGCCGGGTCGCGAAACCTCCCGATCAGGCGCTGGCGCGACAGTCGGTCGAGCATGTCGGTCAGGCTCGCCTTGTCCAGGCTGATCAGCTCGCCCAGCGTGCGCTGGTGGATGTCGCCGCTCCGGTGGAGTGCGCTCAGTGCCAGCCACTGGACGTGCGTTACAGCGGAGACGTGCTGCGACCAGAGTCTGCCGTGGCGCTGGAGGGAGCCGCGCAGAAGTCGGCCCAGCCCCCAGTGGACGTTCATCGGCGGGCGGACGCCGTCGGGACTGGGGTTGACGTAATTCCTCGGCACCTCGCTCCGTCCTGCGTGGGCGGTGGCCCGCAGGAGCTGCAGAAACTCCTCCCGCCGCTCCATCGGGATGGGGCTCAGGACACGCTCGTTGCCCTCGAGAATTAGCGGCGTGGCCTCGTACACGAGGGCGATCGCTGCTGGCGTCGGCCGTAGCTCGTCGCGGCGCAGGTCCTCCGGCTTCCGGGAAACTACGACCAGCTGCTTCTCGGCCAGTCGGTTGACGATGTCGGCCACGGTCGACTTATCCACGAAGGTCGCTGCCGTGACGCTGCGCTGGTCGATGCCCGGCACGCCCACCACGGCGCCGAGCACGGAGAACTGAGGGCGGGTCAGTCCGTAGATTTGCCCCAGGTCCAGGACCCGGGACTGCCGCTGGTGCAGCCGCCTGAGCATCTGGCCCACCGTGGTGTTCCCGTCCTCGGGTGGTGTCTCGTGGTGGGGATCCCCGGCGCGCACGGCCAGACGGTAATGGCTGTGACGCCGTCTCCGTGTGCGGGTGGGTCCGCACGTGGGTCGTCGGCCGGTGCGCCACGGCCTCGCCCGAGCGCCGTTCCAGTGGTGCCATCCGGCGGCTTGGTCGGCTTGTGCGGAGGACGCGGACGTGAGCCTTGACACAGATCCGTACGAGACCTACGTTACACCGCGACCAAACAAGTTCGTACGCGGATGGCCTGTTCGGCGCTCCGTGCCTCTGTTCCGAGGTGGGACCTGGAAATTTGGCCCACCGAGCTTGAGCGCGGCATTCGTCGTGCGTTCCTGCAACTTCCAGCGCCTGTGAAAGGAATCGACGCATGCTTTCCAAGTGGGCCCTTTCCCGCGGACCGAGACGTCTTACCACCGTGACTTGTCTGGTCTCCGTGGCGATGCTGACCGCGGCCTGCAGCGGTGGTGACAGCGGTGGTGGGGGCGGGGACGCCTCGAACTTCCCGACGGAAGACATCCGTGCGGTCATCCCCTTCGGGGCCGGTGGGGGCACCGACGGCGACGCCCGTGCGGTGCTCGAGCCGATGAACGAACTGGTCGACGTCTCGGTGGTCCCGGAGAACATCGCTGGCGGCGGCGGGACCCTCGGCCTGATCGAGGCGATGTCCGCGGCGCCGGACGGGCACACTCTCGGCCTGGTGTTCCCCTCGATCCACGCTTTCGGCCAGGTCGCGCAGGACGCGCCCTACGACCTGACCGAGATGCAGTACGTCGGTGGCTTCCGCGAGCAGTGGAACGTGGTCGGTGTGGCTGCCTCGTCCGGTATCGAGACCTTCGACGAGCTGCTCGAGCACGGGCGGCAGCAGGGCCAGCTGATCGTGGTGAGCGGCCCGGCGAGCAACTACCTGGTCACCGCCAAGCAGATCACCGACCTGGCCGACGCCGAGTTCGACTCGTTGGGTTTCGAGGGAGTGCCGCAGGCGTTCGCGGGTCTGGCGGCCGGCGACGGCGACTTCTGGATGGGCGGGGAGGCGGCAGCGCTGAGCTTCGGGGAGGACATGAACGTCCTGGCCGTGGCCGCCCCCGAGCGTCTCGAAGGCCTGCCGGACGTCCCGACGCTGGAGGAGCTCGGGCACGACCTCTACCTGGACCCGATCTCGGCGGGCTTCGCCGTGCACCCGGAGACGGACCCGGCGATCGTCGAGGAGCTGCAGCGCCTGCTGGAGGAGGCCGTCGACAGTTCCGCGGTGCAGGAGTACGTCGAGCGAACGGACGCCGCCATCAGCTACGTGCCGGCCGACGAGTTCCGCGACAGCGTGATCGAGGCAGTGGAGGCCGCGCAGGAGAACGAGGACGTCCTGACCGGCTGATCCCGCCAGCGGGACCAGTCGGCCGGTGGGCCCGGGTGGCCGTGGACAGCCACCCGGGGCACGGATGGGCCGCCGTGCGCGAGAGCACGACGAACGAAAGGGGTGAAGGCGATGGTGGGATCGAGCAGGTATGGCCCGATCGTCCTGGTTGGGGCGATGCTGGCGCTGGGGGGGCTCTACCTCGGGGCGACGATCGCGGCCGATCGGGCGTTCGAATCCAAGATCTTTCCGCTGGCCTGCGGCATCGTCATCGTCATCCTGCTGGCGTGGGAGGGGGGCAGCATGCTGGCGCGGCGAGCCCCGGCGGTGGACGCCCAGACCGCGCGGACCATCGACGACGTGCCGCCGCCGGTCGAACCCGGGACGAGCCCGGGCGAGGCCGCGCCGCAGCAGTCCACCGGCACCGGGCCCCGGAAGGTCATGACGTTCCTCGGGTTGATCGTGCTGATCTCGCTGTTCGCCTACGTCGCCACCCAGGTCGACTACGTGCTCGGTACGGCGCTGTTCATGGTGGCGTGCATGTGGCTGATCGCTCCCGAGCGTCGTTCATGGACGGCGATCGTCCTCGTCTCGGCCGCCTCCGTGGTCGGAGTGAACCTCATCTTCGTGCAGGTCCTGTCGATCCGCCTGCCGTCCGTCATTCCCGGTCTCTAGCCAGCGGCCTCACCGGCCCTCCGACACAAGCGCACCAAGGACTGCCTTCATGATCGATTCAATACTCTCGGGGTTCGAGCAACTGACTTTCGTCGCCGGCCTGTGGGTGGTGGCCGGGGTCCTCCTGGGCATGGTGTTCGGCGTCCTGCCTGGCCTGGGGTCGGTGGCCGGCATGACCGTCGTCCTCCCGCTGACCTACGGGATGGACCAGACGTCGGCCTTTGCCTTCCTGGTCGGGATCTACATGGGCGCGGTCTACGGCGGATCGGTCACAGCGATCATGCTTAGGATCCCGGGGGATGCCGGCTCGATCGCCACCGTCTTCGACGGGTACGCGCTCACCGAGCAAGGCAAGAGCAAGTACGCCCTCGGTGCCTCGATCATGGCGTCCGTGAGCGGCGCCATCCTGGGCGGGATCGCCCTGCTCCTGCTGCTGCCGGTTTTCGGTGTCGCCGCACTGGCCCTCGACTCCGCCGCGTACTTCTGGATCATCCTCATCGCGCTGATCTTCATCGCCCAGGCCGTCAAGAAGAACGTGCGCAAGGGGCTGATCGCGGCAACGGCGGGCCTGATTCTCGGCACGATCGGCATCGACCCCCTGGTGAGCACGGCGCGGTACACCCTGGGGAGCTCCTACCTGCTCGGGGGGTTCCCCCTGCTGCCGCTGGTGCTGGGGGTGTTCGGCATCGCCCACATGCTCGGGCTGGCGCAGTCGCGCGCCGGGGGCATCCGTCATGTCGACAGGGCGTCGGGTGGTCGGATGAGCGAGGGGGTCTGGGCGGTCTTCCGCCACTGGAAGGTCACCGGCCGCTCGACCGCCATCGGGATCGCCACCGGCGCACTCCCCGGCCTCGGCGCATCGAGCGGCAACCTCATTGCCTACTCCAGCGCGCAGCGGCAGGCCGGCCGCGACGGCCGCTTCGGCCAGGGGGACATCCGCGGGGTGATCGCCCCGGAGTCGTGCAACAACGCCACGGTGGCGCCCTCGCTGATACCGACGCTCACCCTCGGCGTGCCGGGCACCGTGTCGGCCGCCGTCCTGATGGGGGCGCTCGTCCTGCACGGGCTGACTCCGGGCCGCGAGCTCGTCCGCGACCACTCCGACGTGTTGTACGGCATCGTCCTGTTCATGCTGCTCAGCGGCCTCGTGCTGCTGCCGGCAGCGCTCGGCGCCGTCAGCACGCTCGCCCGGATCAGCTCCGTCCCGGGGCACATCCTCGTCCCGGTCATCACCGTCCTGCTGGTCTTCGGCGTGTTCAGCGACCGGCGCCTGATCGAAGACGTGCTGCTGCTCGTCGGGATCGGCGTCGTGGCCTACTTCCTGGAGCTCTACGGCTTCGCCCCGGCACCGCTGCTGATTGCGTTCATCCTCGGTCCGATCCTGGAGGTCAACCTGCGCCGTGCGCTCCTCGTCGGCGGCGGGAATGCCACGGCACTGTTTGACGGGCCGATCCACTGGATTCTGGCGATCGTCGCGCTCCTGCTCGTGATCCGGCCGCTGCTGTACCGACCGTTGCAGCGCCGGCAGCCAGCGGAGGAGGCCCCGTCGACCCCTGACCGGAGGGACGAGACCACTCGGTCGGCGTGACAGCCAGGCTCACGCCTCATCCGATCCCTGTCCCCACCAGGGCCGCACTCAGCAACCGAAGGAGACATCCTCGTGATGACCACCGATGCCGACCAGATCCGTCAGGCGACCGAGGCGAACCAGGCTCTCGGCGTCGCGGGGCACTCCGACATGGTGTGGGGCCACGCATCCGTGCGGGATGTGAACGGCCGGGGAATCTGGATGAAGGCGTCGGGGTGGGCCTTCGAGGAGATCACCGATGATCGGGTCCTGCTGGTCTCCCCGGACGGCGAGGTCCTCGCCGGCGAGGGAAAGCGGCACATCGAGTACCCCATCCACACCCGTGTCATGGCCGTGCGGCCGGACGTCGGCGCGGTGGTGCACTCGCACGCGGCCAGCGCGGTGGCGTTCGCATCGCTCGACCGGCCGCTGCGGCCGGTCTCCCACGATGCCGTTTCCTTCGTCGACCCCGACGTCCCCCGGTTCACCCGGTCCGGCGCGCTCATCACGGACGCGGACATGGGGGACGCCCTGGCAGACACGCTGGGCGACTCCGCCGGTCTGCTCATCCCCGGCCACGGCCTCGTCACGGTGGGGGCCAGCCCCGGGCAGGCGGTCATGCGGGCGGTCCTGCTCAACCGGGCCTGCGCCACCCAGCTGCTCACCGAGCAGGCCGGTGGCCCCGTCCGGTGGTCCGACGACGAGGAGGTGCTGGTGAAGCGGGACACCGTCGCCCACCCGTCCCAACTGGAGATCGGCTACCAGTACCTCGTGCGCCGGGCTCGCGCCGGGTCCTTCCCCGTGACCCCGATCTGAATCACCAACCGACCGGCCACGGGGCGGAGACGTCACCGGCCGGGCCGCCCCATCCATCCGTGACCCGGCGCGCGACGCGGAGATCACTGCGCCCGACATCGAGGAGAGGACCCAGGTGGACGACGAGCGTGTGCTGATGCCCGACATCGTGGACAGCCAGTGGGGGAGCGACGTGATCGCGGAGACCATCCGGTCCACCGGCGTCCCGTACGTGGCACTCAACCCGGGGGCCAGCTACCGCGGCCTGCACGACAGCCTGGTCAACTACCTCGGGAACCGGCAACCGCAGATGCTCCTGTGCCTGCACGAGGAGCACGCCGTCGCCATCGCGCACGGGTACGCCAAGGTCACCGACCAGCCCATGGCCGCCGCCGTGCACAGCAACGTCGGCCTGATGCACGCCACCATGGCCGTCTTCAACGCCTACTGCGACCGCGTGCCCATGCTCCTCCTGGGGGCGACCGGTCCGGTGGACGCCGACAGCCGCCGTCCGTGGATCGACTGGATCCACACGTCTGCGGACCAGGCCGCGCTCGTGCGCCCATACGTGAAGTGGGACGACCAGCCGGCGTCGGTCCGTGCGTCGGCCGCCTCCCTGCTGCGGGCCAACCAGCTGACCCGAACCCATCCCACCGCGCCGGTCTACGTGTGCTTCGACGCGGCGGTCCAGGAACAGCCGTTTGACGGCCGCGTCGTCGTCGAGCCCGCGCGGTACGGCCCCATCGCGGAGTCGCTGCCCGCGCCGGAGTCCGTCGCCGCGGCGGCGGAGGTGCTGGCGGCGGCGCAGCGGCCGGTCATCCTGGCCGGCCGGGTGAGTCGGGACCAGGGGGCGTGGGACCGGCGCGTCGAGCTGGCCGAGCGGCTGGGCGCCCCCGTCCTGACTGACCTCAAGGTGGCGGCGGCCTTCCCGACCGACCACCCGCTGCACCACGGGACGCCCGGGCTCTTCCTGTCACCGGACAACAACGAACTGCTCCGGAGAGCAGACGTCGTCCTCAGCCTGGACTGGCTGGACCTGGGTGGCACGCTGCGCCAGGCCACCGGATCGGCAGACCCGCAGGCGCGAATCATCTCCGCCGGCGTCGACCACCAGCTGTTCAACGGCTGGACCAAGAACGATCACTTCCTCTCCGCCGTCGACATCTCCCTGCAGAGCCGGCCGGACGTCGCCGTGGCGGCTCTGCTCGACCGGCTGCCCGAGCGCTCACCGGCTGGCTCCGCTGCCGTCGGGGACGTCGGTGTCCCACAGCTGGCCGAGCCCACCGGTCCCACCGGCCGGCTGACCGTCGGCTTCCTGGCGCAGACCCTGCGAGAGGCGACGAGCGGTCAGCCCGTCACGCTGGTGCGCGCACCGTTCGCCTGGAATCCGGACCTGTGGCCGGTGCGCGGCCCGCTGGACTATCTCGGCACCGACGGTGGCGGGGGGATCGGCAGTGGCCCTGGTCTGGCCGTGGGCGCCGCACTGGCGCTGCAGGGTCAGGAGCGGATCGCCCTGGCCGTCCTCGGGGATGGTGACTACATGATGGGTGTCACAGCCCTGTGGACGGCGGCCCGCTACGACATACCGCTGCTGGTGGTCATCGCGAACAACAACTCATTCTTCAACGACGAACTGCACCAGGACCGCGTGGCCCGTGCGCGTGGCCGCGCGGTGGAACACGCCCACATCGGGATGCGACTGGAGGGGCCCGAACCGGATCTCGCCCAACTGGGCGTCGCGCAGGGGTTGCACGGCATCGGTCCGGTGCGGACGCCGGAGGAGCTCCGCGACGCCGTGGCGGCCGCTGTTCGGTCAGTCCTCGAGGGGCGGCCCACGGTCGTCGATGTGCGGGTCGAGCGCGGCTACTCGGGGGACACGGCGGCGGCCATCGCTGAGCGTTCGCGCTGACCGGGTCGCGGCAGCCGCCGCCCGCCGTGTCGCCGGTGCCTCCGCGACGGTCCGGGTGACCGGTCCACCCGAGCTCCTGCGTCGGTCCCGTGGGTGAGCTGCTCGCCGTCCTGGCCCTGCTGATGTTCAGCGTCAACGTCTTCCTCGTCCGCTTCTCGGCGCTGAGACTGACGCAGGACCTGGGGTTCCTGCTGGCGCTGGTGGGTAACGTCGGGTTCGCCGGTGTGCTACTGGCGGTGACGTACAGCGTCGGTCGACCCCCGCCGCCCCTCGAATGGGACGCCGTCGGCCTGTTCGCGCTGGGTGGCCTGCTGACCACCTTCCTCGGTCGCTGGTTCTTCTTCCGGTCCGTCGGCACGATCGGCCCCACTCGGGCCAGCGCGCTGCAGATCACCAACCCGCTGTTCGCCGGCCTGGCAGCCTGGCTCCTCCTGGGCGAGGCGCTGCCTCCCTCAGCGGTGCTGTGGGGCCTCACCATCTTGGGAGGGCTGTACCTCACGTCCCGCCGGTCAGGCAGCGGGGGAGGGGACCGGCGGCACGCCGAGGTCCGCTCCATTCCGCTTCCCGAGGTCGGGTTGGCACTACTGGGCGCTCTCCATTATGGGGTCGGCAACGTCGCCCGCGGCGCGGCCGTCCGGGACTGGGAGGCCCCGGTGTTCGGCACGCTCATCGGGGCCACGGCAGCGCTGATGGTCTACGCCCTGCGCAGCGCTGATCTGCGCAAGCTCCGCACCGCCCTCCGTGGCGCAGACCCCCGGGGCCGGCGCCTGTGGGTGTGGTCCGGCGTGACCACTGCCGGTGCCCAGTCCTGCGTGGTCGCTGCCTCCGTGCACCTGCCCGTCGCGATCGTTCTCGTCATCGCGGCCGCGGTCCCGGTCATCGTCCTGCCCGTCAGCGCGGTGTTCCTCCGGCGGGCCGAGGCAATCAGCCTGTCCACCCTTCTGGGGGCGCTCCTGGTCCTGGCGGGAGTCACCGGACTGATCCTCAGATGAGCCGTGGATCAGCAACGGGCGGGGCGTGCACGCGCCGGGGCGAGGCGTTCGGTCGACGACGTCCTCCCGCGGTCGGTGAGGCCGTCGGCGCGCCGTGGAGCGCCGGGGCCGTTGGCTTCCGACCACGACGGCGGGCCGACTGCTGGTGTGGCGGCTCCGACGAGGCCCTGCTGCTGACAGTGGTCCTGTCCCGACCAACTTTCGAGGCGGTCAACGACAGGGAGCCGTATACGTTGGCGCCTTTCGCCCTTAGGGCCGCTCTGGGGCTCCAGCTGTTCGTCAAGGTGCTGCAGACGGCTTTCCGCCGGCACCGTTCGCTGACCTTGACGCTGATTACCGGGCTAATGGCGGGGTCGTTGCTTGCGCTGTGGCTGGGCAAGGAGCCAGGCCTGCTCGTGCCTGACGGCGGCGCGGCCGATAATGGCCCTCGCTGTCGGCGCCGGGCTCGCGGTGCTGGACCAAGTGGACGGTCGGTGCCGACCACGGCGAGCGGTTGATAGGCGTTGCACTGCCTCTTCCTATCCGAGCTCGCCCTCCCGTTCGGAGGCGTCGATCTCGGCGAGACGGTAAGGCGACTCAACAGCGTGGCGGTGTCGATGTCCAGCACCGCGGTCCCCGATGACGTGTTGGTGCGGGTCGCGTCAGCGACCGCCGGGGACTGCCCCCGGTTCAGTTGACCGTTGCCTGTGAGGCGACGACGAAGGGCATCCGAGAAGCAAGATCAGCCAGCCGGCCAACGGGGTCCTTCAGGCATCGAGCGAACGTGCCGATAGCAGGAAACGGAAGAAACCCCACCGGCCTGATGACCGTGGGGGTTCAACTCGGTGTCCGAGGGGGGACTTGAACTCCTGTCCGGCGCTAAACATGTGAGTGGATCCTGGTGCTCTGAGCTGCGCTTATGCGCGCTCTCACAGCCGTCGACGGGCACCGAGATACCTCGAAATACCCCAGATCCGGCGGCGGCGGTATCACGGAAGTATCACTAGCCTGGTCTCGATCAGAGGGCCGACTTGGGCGGGGACCACCTCGGTCGGGGCAAGCATGCCGCTTCACGAGCCACGTGATCAGGACACGCGCCGGGGTGCTCGCTGCTGCCGCAGACGACCGCGGAGGCGGTTCGATGAGGCCTCGTCGGGGTGCGTGGCTACCGGTCGCCGGAGCCGGTGTCGTGAGTCTCGGGGAGGGCATCTTCGACCCTGACACCCAGAGCAGCCAGCAGGTGCAGGCGGGGAATCAGCACTCATCGTCCGAGCCGCAAGGCCGGCAGTTCGCCGTTCTGGATCGCGCGGGACACGGTGCGGACGTCGACGCCGATGACCGAGGCCGCCTAGGCAACAGTCACAACGGTGGCGCGACTGGCCCTGAGCTCGTCGAGGTCCACCGCACCTCCCTGCGCAACGTGGACGCGGCCGGCCACCGAGCCTCACCGCTGGGTTCAGGGACGGGGGAGGGGCCTCGGGTCCTCTAGTTGTTTGATGGCCGGCGAGGTGCCATCGGTACGGCTCCACAGCGCGGGCCACGAAGCTCGTCCAAGCGCCGAAGCCCCTTACTGGAGCAACACTGGAGAAGGGGGGTCCGCCCCCGGTCCGCAGGGGCACTCTCGTACCAAAACCTCCTGTGGGTCTCCAGTAGTTCTAGTGTTCCGGCGGCTCACTGAGAACCGTGCAGGCATCTTCAGGTCGCGCGGTATCAGTCGGTGGCGGAGAGGCGGACGTTGGCCGGCGCTGGTAAGCCTCGAGGACGGCATTGAGTGCCACGGACAGACCGGCGAGGTCGCGGTCGTAGATCCGTCCGTCATCCAGCTGCTGGGCCAGTTCACGTAGCGCCTGCGGCCAGTCCCGGTGGGCGAGCGGTGTGATCCGGCCACCGCACCATCCGCAGGCAGTTGCCGCTGCCCGTCGTGCCCGACCGTCAACCCCGGCGTCGGGCGCCGCCGAGCCAGCCTTTTTGCGCTGCGCACGTTGGGCCTGCCGGCGCCGCTGCTGCTCCTACGCCCGCCGTCAAGCCCGGTAGTCGGGGGTTCCGCTGTGTCCCATGCCGTGGAGGGTGCAGACGAGGCTCCAGTAACTCGTCACCACGAATTGCCGACCCCCGATGCAACATGTGTGTGCCACCTGATCTCGAGAACATCAGCAGACGTCTGACCCGAATTGCATGGTGCTAGCGGGGTGTCTCGGCGCGGCTGGCCTTGGCGGAGAGAGTCCTCTGGCGGACGCTTCCGCTCCCGGTTCTGTCACCGGCTGCCCTGACGGTCGGCGGGTGGTAACCCCGTGCGCCGCCGCAGGAGAGTCCGCAAGCTGCTGGAGATCGAATCTTGGTGGTCGCCCACCGGCGTACTTTGGTCTCAGCGAGTCGACCTCGACGTACTGAAAGTCGCTGTTCTATTGCCTGGAGGAGGCATGGAGGTCCGGCTGCTCAACGCCGCGCACATGAAGGCGGTGCCGCAGCGTAAGACCGACATCAAGGACGCCGAATGGATCACCCAGCTGCTGGCGCCCGGGCTGCTGCGCCCCTCGTTCGTGCCGCCGCCAGACATCTGCCCGGTTGCGGATGCCGCGCCTGATCGCGATGCCTCTACCTGCTGTCCGTCGATCTGCGTATTTTAGTGCGATGCCTGCCCGGCTGGGCAGGCCTCCGGGACGCGGTACATGGACGGTCGATGTCAACCTCGGGAAGGTCGCTCAAACTCACGTCCTCCTCCCTCTCCTGGGCGGACATCAGGGCAACACTTTCTGCGTTGTCACCGGGGCCGGGTTTCGGCGTGTACGCGCTCGAGCAGGAGCGGCGAATGCGGTGGTTCCCGGAGGAGTCGCACGGACCCGCGGATGGCGAACGATGAGGCGTGGAACCCGTCCGAGCCTTGGCCGGATGTGGTGTCGGGACCCGTGCCCATCCAGCGTGCGTCCCATCGGCCGCAGGTGACAGCAGGGGAGTGGGATGAGCCCGAGGGTGGTGTCCATCGGCACGGACACGGTGGTAGGCCGGCTGGTGCAGCGTGTTCGCGCAGCCGTCGAGTTTCAGGCAGCAGATCAGGAGAAGGTGCGCGTGGTCCTCGCCGATGCCCTTGCCGTAGCTCTCGCGGCACGGACGTCTCCGACCGGGCGCAGCCTCGCCCGGATGGTCGAGAGCGACGCTGAGGGACCGGCGACCTCGTTCCTCGACGGGAGGCGCGTGTCGGTAGCCACGGCGGTGCTGGCCAACTCGGCCCTCGTGCACGATCTCCTGCTGGACGATGCGCACGCCCCGACGATGCTCCATCCAGGGTCCGTGGTCATCCCCGTCGCCCTTGCGGTCGCCGAGGAGCGTGGGTCGTCGGGGGCGGAACTCGTGGGTGCCGTGGTCGCCGGCTACGACGCCATGATCGCGGCGGCTGCTCCTGTCGCCCGGGATGCCGTCGCACGAGGTCTGCGCAACACCCCGCTGTTCGGCGGCATCGGCGCCGCGACCGTTGCCGGTGTGCTGCTCGGTCTGGACGATGAGCGGCTCGCGGCGGCGATCCTCATCGGGGCAGGGAATGCAGGCGGCACGATGCAGGCTCTTCGGAACGGTTCACCCGAATGGCGGTTCCAGGGAGGGCTCGCGGCGCTGAGTGGGCTCGCGGCGGCTCGGCTGGCAGCGGCCCTCGAGCCCGACCTTCTTCCCTTCGTCTCATCGAGCATCGAGAGTCCCGCGGGCCTGTACCCGGCCATCGCGGGAGTTCCCGACGTTGACTGGCGGAAGGAGTTCGACGCCCTCGCAGCATCATCCCCATTCCAGGCGGTCACCCACAAGAAGTACGCCTCGTGCGGCGCCAACCAGGTGGCCATCGGTGCGCTCCGGACGATCCTCGGCCGCCGGCCTGTCGATCCGACCGCGGTTGTGTCCATCGACGCCTCCGTGACCCGTGCGGCGTACGACTTCCCGGGGTGCGCCAGCCGCGGCCCCTTCACCTCTGAGAGTGCTCTCTTGAGCCGGCCCTTCGCACTGGCGGCCACTGTCCTGGCGGAGGGCGCGCCGCTCCGGCTGGAGCAGTTGCGTGCCGCCTTGTCCGATGAGCGGCTCGTTGGACTCGTCGACCGGGTGCACTCGCACCTGCTTCCTGACCGGCACGTGCGCCACGAGCAGTCCGCCCGAGTCGTCGTCACCTTCGTTGACGGGACGGTCATGGCGGCGGACGACTCCGACGTCGACCCGGCGGAGCTCCGCCCCGACTGGACGAATGCCCAGCAGCGCCTGCGCGAGGCAGCCGAGGAGTCACTCGGGTCTTCCGCCGCGGACGGGCTCGTCCAGGCGATCGCCGCATTGCCCTCGGCTGCACCACGTTCCATCCTCGACCGGTTCGCGAGGCCGAGCACTGCGGAGGACCTGCTGTGACCGGCGTCGACGGCCGTTCCCGCTCGACGCGGGCTCTCGTCGTGACTCGCGCCGCGCGCGAGTCCTACACGCCGGACGTGCTGGAGCTCTCCGAACGCCGGCTGCCCTCCGTCGCCGACGGGGACATCCACGTGCGTGTCCTGTATCTGTCCCTCGATCCGACGAATCGCAACTGGCTCAAGCTCGATCCGGTCAACACCCTCTACGAGAAGATCGGTCGCAACCTCAGTGTCGGGGACTCGATGGTGGGTGAGCTGATCGGTCGGGTAGAGGAGTCACGGGCGACCGGCTTCGAGAGGGGTGACCTCGTAGCCGGGATCGGTGAATGGCAGGACGAGGCCGTCGTGCCCGCCGACCGCATGCGACGAGTCAAGCTCCGCGAAGGCGAGCCGCTGGCCTCACACCTCACGATCTTTTCTCACGTGGGTCTCGCAGCGATGGTCGGGATGCACGAAGTCGCGCGGATCGCCCAGGGTGAGACCGTGCTGGTCTCGGCGGCTGCCGGAGCGACAGGGCGCCTGGCAGTCGGCATCGCGAAGGCGCACGGCTGCCGCGTCATCGGCATCGCCGGCGGTCCGGAGAAGCTGGCGATCGCCACCGACGCGGGAGCCGACGCCACGATCGACTACCGGAGCAGCTCAAATCTCGCCGGCGCCATTCACGCAGCGGCCCCGGAGGGGGTGGACGCATATTTCGACAACGTCGGAGGCCAGACCCTCGACGCCGCGCTCCTCGCCATGAACCCCGGTGGGCGCATTGCGGTGTGCGGCGTGATGAGCGACTACGACGTCGGTGAGGCTCGGCACGGTGTTCGCAACATGTTCCAAGTCCTCGTCCGCCATCTCCGGGTCGAGGGATTCCTGGCGGGGCACTTCCTCGATCGGCGGGAGGAGTACTACGCCGAGCTGCGGCGCCTGCGTGACCAGGGGTGGATCGAGCACCAGGCGGAGGAGTCCGTCGGGCTGGAGTCCGCACCGCAGCAGCTGGCCCGGCTCTTCACGGGCGCGAACCGCGCGAAGTTGCTCGTCCGACTGCCTTGAGCGACAGGGGTGTTGACCTGTCTGACATAGGACATCATACTGTGAGCTGTCACACCGGCCAGCGCCTCGGGGGCCCGCAGGGACCTCGGTCGCTCCATCTCCTCGGTGATCCCGAGGTGCGGGCCAGTTCCCCTCGCGAGGTGAGTCCCGGCTCATCCGTGGACGTCATATGCAACACGGCTGGTGCCCGAGCTCTTCAGCTTCCGAGCGGGCGGCCCGGCCGCCGTGAGCATCCAGAGGAAGGCACGCGACAGTGAAGCCACTCCCGCCGACTCGATCGGGGCGCCGCACGCTCCGTCCCGCGCACCTGTTGACGACCATGGTGGTCAGCGCTCTCTTCGTCGCCGCTTGTGGTGGGGGGGAGGAGGAGGCACCCGCCGAGGCCGTGACGGTGGCGGATGTCGATCCCAGTTCACCTGAGGTCGACCAGGTGACGGTCGCCGGCTATCCGAACGCCGGGACCACGCCCCTCTTCGTCGCGCAGAGCCAGAACATCCTCGACGAGTACGGCCTCGAGGTGGAGCTCCAGCCGGCGCCCAACGCACCCGCGATGCTGGCCCAGATGGTCTCCGGTGACGTGCCTATCGGGCAGGTGAACGCGTGGTTCGCTGTGCCGGCCATCCAGCAGGGGGCCGACCTCCGGGTGATCGGAGAGGTCATCCGCGGCTCGGAGGGGCTGCAGACCGTCGAGGTGTTGCCGGACTCCGGCATCGACGGCCTCGAGGACCTCGAAGGCAAAAAGGTGGCCGTCGTAGGCCTCAACAGCGGCCACCAGGGCCGTATCGCTTCGGCCATGCTCGCGGAGGGGCTCGACCCGAGCCAGGTGGAGTTCGTCTCCCTGGGGTGGAACGAGATGCCGGCCGCCCTCGAGCAGGGGAACGTGGACGCCGTCACGGTCACCGGGCCTGCGCAGCTGCAGGTGCAGACCGAGTTCGGGAGCAGGGCCATCCTGGACATCGGCGCCGGCCAGTTCGAGGAGTTCCCCGAAGCCCAGTGGCTGGTGAGCGCCCAGTGGGCGGAGGAAAACCCGAACACGGTTGCCGCGTTCCAGTGCGCGGTCGTCCTCCGGGGGCAGGAACTGGTGACCGAGGACCAGCAGGTGTACGAGGACACGCTGCGTGAGCTCGGCTACAGCGAGGAAGCAATCCAGGCCGACGTGAAGCCGATCTTTCCCGCGGCGAACGAACCGCCGCAGATCATCCCCGACATCATGTACGAGATGGAGTGGATCACCGAGGAGTTCGACATCTCCGAGATCACCATCCCCCTTCCGGACAACTGCTGATCCTCCGATCGGGTCGGAGGCGCACCTCGGTGTCCCCGACCCGATCGCTGGACGGACCCAGCGGTGAGACGACGGACAGGAACACCGATGTCAACTTCTCCCATCTCGGCAGAAACCGAGCAGGTGTCAGCCAGCCCCTCCGGCCTGAGATCCCCGCACCCGGCCCGATCCCGGGCGCGGCGGGTGCCGGCTCAGCCAGTCGTGCTAGGGCTGCTCGGGATCCTCGTGCTCGTCGCGGTCCTGGAAGCAGTGAGCCGTGCCGGCCTGGTCAGTGAGCGGTACCTGCCCCCCTTCTCCACCGTCGTCGTCGCCACGATCGGGCTCTTCGACGACGGCAACTTCCTCACGGACCTACTGTCAACCGTCCTCACCTGGGCGATCGCCCTCAGCCTGTCGATTCTCGTCGCGGTACCGATTGGCATGCTGCTCGGGCTCTCCGACGTCACCTACCGTGCGTCCCGCACGGTGATCGAACTGGTCCGGACGATGCCCGCGGTGGCCCTGATCCCGCTGGTGATCTTGGTGGCCGGTCAGGGCCTGGGGATGAAGCTCATCATCGCCGTGTACGCCGCGATGTGGCCGATTCTCTTCAACGCTCTCTACGGGGTGCACGGAACGGACCCGGCAGCGAAGGAGATGGCGCGCAGCTTCGGTCTGGGGCCGTTTGCGATCGTCCGGCGGGTTGTCATCCCGAGTGCGGCTCCCTTAATCGCGACCGGTGTCCGGGTCTCCTCCTCGATCGTGATCATCGTGATCATCACGGTGGAGCTCATCGCGGGCGGCACCGAAGGACTCGGTGCCTTCATCATGCGGCAGCAGCTTCTCGGTGACCAGCAGGCGCTGGTGTACGCCGGGATCCTGGTGACGGGCCTGCTGGGGTTGGCGATCAACACCACGCTCGGAGCAGTCGAGCGCCGAATGTTCCGTTGGAACAGCACGGCCCGGACGTAGGAATCATCTCCATGACCTCGGACATCTCCGTCACCCCTCGACGCCGGCCAGCGGCCGTGCTGGCTCGATTGGGCGCGAGCTTCTCCTATGGCTTCGGCGCGCTCATCGCTCTCGTGTTGGCCTGGGAGGTCGTGACGACCACCTGGCCGTCGCTGTTCTTCCCACGCCCGTCGGTCATCTGGGACAACTCGATGCGGCTGTTCTTCTCTGGACCAGCCGACAGCCTCTTCCTGACCGATGCCGTCACGATCGACGTCTTCGGCTCGTTGTCGCGACTGCTGATCGGTTTCGCGCTCGGTTCCGTGGTCGGCGTCCTCGTGGGCACGGCCATTGGCCGGTCGGTGATCCTACGCCAACTAACCGACCCGACCATCGAGTTCCTCCGCTCCATCCCCGCCACCGCGACGCTTCCGCTGTTCATCATCCTGCTGGGCGGCGACAATGGGATGCGGATCGCATTCATCGCCTACGCGGTGATGTGGTTCGTCATCATCAACACCGCCAGCGGCGTGGGGTCCATCCATCCCACAGTCCTGGATATGGGAAGAGTCTTTCGAATCCCACGGTGGAAGGTGCTGGTGCGGATCATCGTGCCGGCGGCCCTGCCGGAAATCTTCGCGGGGCTGCGGATCGGCGCGACGGTCTCCCTGCTGGCGGCGGTGGTGTCCGAGCTCGTCCTCGCCAGCAACGGCATCGGACACCGTCTCATCATCGCCCAGACCCAGTTCCGCATCGCCGACCTGTGGTCGTGGATCGTCCTGCTGGCAGTTCTCGGCTTCCTTCTCAACATCACGATGGAACTGATCGAGCGCAGGCTCTTGGCGTGGGACCGGCTCGCCCGGGTCTCGAACTGACCTGACGGCACACATTCGAAGGACGATGACCATGACGACCTCCGTGAGCCCGACGATGACCGAAGCGATCCTCGAGGTCGCCGGTGTCCACCACGCGTACGGCAGCGGCGAATCCGCGTACATCGCAATCGACCACTTGTCGTTCTCGGTGAACACCGGAGAACTCGTCTCCATTGTGGGGCCCTCCGGCGCCGGCAAGACGACCCTCCTTCGCATCCTCTCCGGTCTTCTGCAGCCGACGGCCGGCACCGTCTCTCTGCTCGGTCGGGTCGTGACGGGCGTCCCCGAGGGCATGGCCATGGTTTTCCAGGACTACAGCCGGTCCTTGCTGCCCTGGCTGACGGTGAAGGACAACGTCCTCTTTCCCTTGGACCGAACCAAGGGCACCCGGGACGAGCGCCAGCGCCTGGCGGACGAGAGCCTGACGGCAGTCGGACTCGACGGGCATCAGCACAAGTACCCGTGGCAGCTGTCGGGCGGGATGCAGCAGCGTGTCGCCATCGCCCGGGCGCTGGCCTACCGCCCGCGACTCCTCCTCATGGACGAGCCATTCGCGTCGGTCGACGCGCAGACGCGCTCCGACCTCGAGGATCTGGTGCTACGCATCCGGCAGCAGTACGACATGACCATTCTATTCGTCACGCATGACATCGACGAGAGCGTCTACCTGGCCGACCGCGTGCTGGTGCTCTCCCGGCCTCCCGCCACGCTGGTCGAGGTTGTCCCCGTCCACCTGCCCGATCCCAGGGACCAGATCATCACCAAGGAGGACCAAAGCTTCGTCCATATCCGTGGACACGTCGCGCGGCTGGTCCGGAGCGGCGGGTCGGTCGCCTAGTCCGAGCAGCACTGCGCGGCAAGTCGTCGACAGGTGCTCCCGGGCGGCTGCCCCCACGCGCCACCTCCCTTGCCGTGAGTCCTTTCCGTCACCGCAGCGTACGGGGCCGGCCCGGATGGTCTCCCCAATCCAACAACCTAGAGTCCGGACAGAAAGGTCCTCATCGTGTCCATGTCCACGGCCGTACCCCATGTCGATCCGGAGGCCGCCACGCTCGACGAGCTGGGTGAAGCCCGGGAACGCAGCTGGGTGGCGACGAGCGACCGGGGGGTGGAGATCCTCCGCTACGCAGAGGGGTTCGAGGCACTTCGGCACCCCAAGTTGGAGAAGGGGCACGCATGGCCGCGTCGCCTCGACATCATGGGGATCACCGACGGGCCGGTGCGCGAGCAGTGGGAGCGCATGCTCATCTGCGTCGAGGGGCCGGGGCGAACTCATCTCCGCGTCCCCTTGTCGAGGCTGTTGCGTCCCAGGCAGGTCGAGGCGCTGCGCGGCGTGGCCCGCCGGATCGCCCACGACGTTCTGGACGAGATCGACGACCCGTCCGACGTGGATTTCATGCAGCAGATCTGCTGGAAGCTCCCACCCCGGATGTACTGCCACCTCGTCAGTGCGCCGGTCGAGTTCGCACAGCATGCCGCCCGGTTGTCGGATAGCTGCGCCGCTCCGGTGCTCACTGCGGATCTGTCCCGCCGACAGGAGCACATCGATGGTATGGCGGAAGCCTTCGATTTCGTCGGAAAGCACGTGGCGAGCCGTCGTGGCCACGTCGGTGACGACTTCACCTCGTTGATGATCCAGCAGCAGGAGGCCGGTCTCCTCACTGAGCAGGAGCTCGTCGACGAAGGCGTGTCGCTGATGATCGCTAGCATCGACAACACGGTCAACCAGGCCGGGTTGATGTTCGGCGAACTGCTCGACCGCCCTGCCGTATGGCAACGCGTCGCCGCCGACCCTTCCCTCGTACCGGCCGCGGTGGAGGAGACCATCCGCTTCCGCCCGCGCTTCGGGACGATCTTCCGGCTGGCGGTCGAGGACATCGAGTTGTTCGATCGGCACGTCCCCGCCGGGACGTGGGTGTACGTATCCGTCCGTACCGCGCAGCGCGACCCTCGCGTGTGGACCGACCCCGATGTCTTCGACATCGACCGCGGGCGGGTGGCGCCGCTCATGTTCGGCAATGGCATCTACAACTGCCTCGGTCAGCACCTGGTTCGCATCGAACTGCAGGAGCTCGTCGGCGTGCTGGCCGAGCGCTATCCGCAGATGCGGCTCACCCGGCCGTGGACCCGGTGGGACACCAACGCGGTCACCGAGGTCCGCGACGTCCGTGTCTCGCTGACCGGCCAGTGAGGAGCGGGGCGATGACTGAACCGGACGGTGCCACCCGCCGGGTCGCGCTGGTCACCGGCGCGGGGCGAGGAATCGGCCGCGCCACGGCCGAACGGCTCGCGCACGACGGGCTGACCGTCGTCGTCGCGGACCGGTCCGAGGAGCTCGCCCGGGAAGCGGCCGAGGGGATCACGGTCAGCGGTGGGAAGGCGCAGTCAGCCGTTCTCGACGTCACCGACAGGGCGGCGGTCTTCGAGGCGGTCGCGGAGATCGTGGAAAGTCACGGTCGGATCGACGTGGTGGTGAACAACGCCATGTGGGTGCTGTACAAGCCGTTGACCGAATTCTCCGAGGAGGAGATCGACGGGCTGCTCGCCGTCGGTCTCAAGGCATCGTTCTGGACCATGCAGGCCGCCGTCCCGCCGATGACCGGGCAGGGCGGGGGAGCGATCGTGAACCTTTCATCCCCGGCTGCCACGCGCGGAGTGGCGGGAAGCGCGGTGTACTCAGCTGTCAAGGGGGCCGTGGCGAGCCTCACGCGCCAGGCGTCGCAGGAGCTAGGCCCGGTCGGGATCCGTGTCAACGCGGTGGTCCCCGGTGCTGTGCCGACCCAGGGCGCCCGAGCCGTCGTCGACGACGCCGGCTACGAGATTCGCCGGAAGATGTCGCCGCTGGGCCGCCTCGGGACGCCGGAGGACGTCGCAGCCGCAATCGCGTGGCTGGCCTCGGAGGACGCTCGTTTCGTCACCGGGCACCTGCTCGCCGTAGACGGCGGAATTCTCTCCCTCTGATTCCCGACGCAGTTGCGTCGTCTTCCGGCGGCGCGCCAGAACCTCGAAAGCGAGGAACGCTATCCATGACTTCGATTCGCGTCGCGACCGGTGACGGCATGTCCGCTGAACGGCTCTCGCACCTCGAATCCGTCGTGCAGGCCGATGTCGACGCCGGCCTGTACTACGGGGCATCCATCAAGATCGCGCGGCACGGAGAGCTGGCGCTCGACCTCGCCCTCGGCCATGCCGATGCGGCGGCGACGAGGCCCATTCGGCCCGACAGCGTCTTCAGCATCTTCTCGTTGACCAAGACCTTCGTGAACATCCTGACGCTGCGAGCGATTGAGCGGGGGCAGTTCGCGCTGACAACTCGAATGGTCGAGCTGGTCCCCGAGTTCTCCGGGCAGCCCCGGGAGCGCGCGACCATCTTCCACTTCCTGACCCACACCAATGGCCTGCCCGGTCTCTGGGAGATCCAGCCCGGCATGCACCTCGACCGGCTCGACGACGTCGTGGCCGCCGCATGCGAACGGGTCCATGGGACGGTGGAGCCGGGGGCGCGCTGCGACTACTCCCCGATGGTCAACCACGCTCTGCTCGGAGAGGCCTTGCGGCGGACCGACCCACAGGGGCGGAGTATCACCGATATCCTCCAGCAGGACCTTTTCGACCCCTTGGGCATGGTGGACACCGCTCTCGGGATCAAGGCGCACATGAGGGACCGACACGTGGTCCCCGACATGCGCGGCCTCATCCCGGTGAAGGTGCTGTCCGGCACGACGCCTGGCGCCTACGGGCTCTTCGAGGCGGAGTCGAACGAGGCAACCTGGGTCGGTGCGGCCTCGACGACCGGTGACGTGCTGCGGATCGCCGAGATGCTGCGCAACCTCGGCGGCCTGGAGGGTGCGCGGATCCTGTCACCGCGCAGCGTGAAGATCGCGCGACGCAACTGGACGGGCGACCTGCCCAACGAGCTGTACCGGGCGGTGGCGCTGCGTGCCGGCTACGCACCGCCACCTGCCTACCTCGGCCTCGGCTTCAACGTCCGGGGCGAGCGCATCGTCCGGCACCAACTTGGCACGCTGACCTCTCCGGAGACCTTCGGGAACTACGGTGCTGGGAGCGCGGTGTACTGGGTCGAGCCCGAACTCGACCTTACGTTCGTCGGCCTCACGGCCGGAGTGCTGAGCCAGGCCGCCAATATCGACCGGTTCCAGCGGCTGGCCGACATCGCCGTCTCCGCGGCGTTGTGAACGTCGCAGTGACACCATCCGTCTTGCGCCTTCCGGCACTGTTCACTGCGCAGAAAGGCGGTTCGGAGGGGGCGGAGGCGGGCTCATGAGCGACCGACCGGTCGTGCATCATTCCGGTGCTACGGCGGGGCCGTACAGTCATCCCGTGTCGGGGATGCAGGTCCAACGTCATGCGCCGATTCGTGAGCAGGTTGCGGCGATCCTGCGGCAGGCCATCGTGGAGATGCGCCTGCCTCCCGGAAAGGTCCTCATCGAGCGCGAGCTCTGCGAACTGACTTCGGCCAGCCGGCCGTCGGTCCGGGAGGCACTGCGCCAGCTCGAGGCGGAGGGCCTCGTGGATTCGGTCAACGGCCGAGGGACGATCGTCAGTGCGATCACACCTAGCGTGGCTCGGCAGGTCTACGACGTCCGCGCCAACCTCGAGGGCTTGGCCGCCCGGCTGTTCGCCGTGCATGCCGACGAGGCGCAGCGCGCGGCTCTGTTGGAGACGATGGCCCGGCTGTCCGCGAGCGTTGGCCGCGGGGACGACGCCGCGACGGTGATGGCGGTTAAGAACGACCTGTACGCGGTGCTCTTCGCCGGGGCCGGTAACCAGGTGCTGCACCAGCTGGTACAGACGCTCCACCGGCGGGTCACGCAGCTACGTGCGCTGACCCTGGCGCAGCCGGGACGCCCGGCGCAGAGCGAGTCCGAGATCCGGGCCATCGTCGACGCCATCGCGGATCACGATCCCGAAGGGGCGGAGGAAGCGGCGAGCCGTCACGTTCGGACCGCAGCCGCGGTGGTGCTCGACGGGATGGTCCTGGACGAGGCCAACGGCGTCGCGTAGCCGCATGGTCGGCACGGTCGCCCGCCCGGGCCTCGGGGCGCGGGCGGGCTGCCCCATCGGTCCGACGAGCTGATCGTCGTCAGCGAGAAGCGCTCGCCATGGCGACACGCCACCCGGGATCCTCGCGACGTTGTGGTGCCCTTCCCCAGCCAAGCCAGGGGGCCGCCCGGGGGGTGCAGACGGAGGCCGCTGGCGCTCGCTGACGCGAGATGCTGCATCGCGCCGGTGCAGTATCTGCTCGGTCACCAGGCCCCGGGGGAGGCGGTTGAAGTCGGACGCTCTCGGGACCCGTCGACGCGGGCGTCCCCGAGCAGCTGCCAGCCCTGGTCTTCCGGGGTCAGGTCTCCGACGAGCTCACCGGGGAGCTGCCGACCTTTGGCGGTGTTCGAGGGGTGTCGGCTGGTCGACCTTGTCAGGGTCGACCAGACCCGTCCGGTGGTGAGCTTCCTGCGGGTCCTGGTGGTCGGATTGCTCTTCGGACCGGTGATGGACGACGAAGTGGGACCTGGTCAGCCGGGTGCGCCAGGAGCACGTGCGCGGGGCGGAACTGCGAGGGGCCATGAGCAGAGGCTTCCGGCCAGGCGCCCGGGTGGCCACCGCGGCCCCGCTGATCAGGGTCGGCTCGCCCTCCCCTTCAGCGTCGGGCTCGATGCCTTCTCCGTGCGGGTGACGGTCGTCCGCCGCCGGTGATGGCACTGCTCGGAGGGGCGCGCTTGGTGGCCGCCGCGCTGGCTGGACCGGATGCTGTCCGACCTCGACATCGAAGGCTCGCCCCTCGAGCGGGCCGTTCCCGCCGCCGGCGTGCCCGCAGCGGTCAGCTCCCCGGCGCGGGGCCGAGGTTACCGGGCCGAGCCGATCCCGTTCCTAAGGTCCGTGGCGTGGCCGCAGCGGTTCTTCATCGAGGCTGACCTCGACCGGCGCCATGCGGGTCCATGGTGCGTACTGGGCACCGAACAGCCCGGTCCCCTCCACTGACAGTGCGACGTCCTCGAAGCGCCATGCGAGGCCGACCACGAGGTCGAGGTCGGTCGTCGCGTCGAGCAGCCGGGCGACCGTAAGCCGGTGTCCGCCGGAGTCGTCACAGGTGAGCAGGCCCTCAGTCGCGGTCAGCAGCACGGCGGGACGCAGGAGGTCAAGGTGCATCTCACCTTCGTGGGCGGTCAGCAGAGCCTGTCCGCCGGCCTGCGCCACCAGCTCGTGCTTGCTGCGGCACACCCGCTCGAGCGGGAACACCAGCCTGCGGTGCACCTCGTCGAAGGCCACCCCTTGCAGGCGCATCGACGCGTCCGGCACCGCCAGGAAGTAGTCCAGGAAGGAAGCCCGCAGGCCCCAGGCCAGCACGCCGCTCACCGACTCTCTCCCGGGCGCCGCCTCGTCGTGTCCAGGGGAACCACCGTGGGTGTCGCTCTCAGCCTAGACTGACGGGAAGTCCAGTGGTCTCGCTGACCGCGTTGGTTCGGCGCCGGCCCCACGCGCCGGTCAACTGGATGTCCGGGTAGGCGTCCGCCACGGCCAGGACGGTTTCTTCGATCTCCGCACGCGCGAGGTTCTGGCCGAGACAGTTGTACGGCCCGGCACCGAACATGGGGGGGCGCTTCGCGTCGCGATCGAGGCGGTAGGAGTCCGGGTCCGGGAAGACCTCGGGATCGCGCTGCGCGGCCCGAGTGGAGACGAACACCCACGACCCGGCCTCCACCTCCAGGTCCCGGATCGTCACGGGGACCGGCGCGTACCGGAACACCGTGCAGAACCTTGGATAAAGCCGGATGACCTCCTCGACCACTGGCTTGGCGAGGGCCCGATCGTGGAGGAACGCTTCCCACCGCGAGCGGTCCTCGAGGAGCGCGCCAAAGGTGTTCCCCATTTGGTGCGCAGTGTTGTCGACGCTCGCTTGGAGGATGCTGAGCGTCTCCGCGAACAATTCGTCCTCGGTGAGGAGCCCCTTCTCTTGCTGCCGGATCAGCACCGACATGAAGTCCTCGCCCGGATCGGTCCGGCGCTTGTGGAGATAGGTCCGGGCGAGCTCTACCGCTTCGAGGACGGTCTCCATGGCCTCCTGCCGCCGCGATCGGTCGACGGTGAGCACGGCGCCGAGCGTCGAGTCGCCGATACGGATGACGTCCCGGGCGAGCTCCTGTGGCATCCCAAACAGGGCGCAGTACGTGCGAGCGGGGACGAGCCAGCACAACTGCTGCATGAGGTCCACCTCGTCGGCGGCCTCGATCTCAGCGACGGTCTGGCGCGCGATCCGCCGCACTTCCTCACGCTGCTTCTTGACCTGAGCGGGCCGAAACAGTCCGGCGATCGGTGCCCGGAGCCGCTTGCGGTACTCGCCCTCCGAATTCGGCATGGTGAGGTCGTAGTACCGGCGGGCCTCGCCGTCGATCCCCATGGCGTCGAGGCGGTACTGGAAGGTAGGCCCTTTCCGGAGATCCGGATGCTCGAGCACCTCGAAGCCCTCGTCGTAGGTGAGCACCTCGTAGCCGCGGTCGCTGCGCGCCACCCAGTGCTGGCGTCGCAGCGCGTGCAGTTCCGCGGTATCGGTCAGGTCACCAGTCACGACGGGCAAATCGATCGCCACGGGTTCCTCCTCAGAATGGGCGCGAGCGGGCGGAGTGATCAGATCTCGAGGTCGAGGCGGGGGGTTCGAGCGCGGGAGACGCAGATCATCATGGTGTCGTTCTGCTCCTGCTCCTCGGGGCTGAGGATTGAGTCTCGGTGATCGGCCATGCCGTCGACGATCGCCACCTCGCAGGTGCCGCAGGTGCCTTCCCGGCAGGAGTAGGGATGGGGGATGCCAGCCTGCTCGACGACGTCGAGGATCGACTTCTCCTCGGGAACCTGAAGCGTGAGGCCGGCCTCAGTGAGGTGAACCTCGAAGCTGCCGGATCGCGCCTCGCCAACGTCGCCTCGGGGCGAAAACCGCTCGAAGTGCAGCGTTGACGGTGGCCATCCGGCGTCCTGCTCCTCGACGGCACGGAGAAGCGACTCTGGGCCGCACGCATACACGGCGACGTCGGGTCGCGGGGGCCCGATCAGCTCGGTCAGGACCGGGCGACCCGCGGTGCCGGTCTCGATGACGGTCACGCGCTCCGGCCCGTAGTGCTCCAGCTCGTCGAGGAAGGCCATCGTCTCGCGGCTCCGGCCGAGGTAGGCCAGCGACCAGTCGGCACGTCGCTCGGCGAGCTGCGCGACCATCGGCAGCAGCGGGGTGATACCGATGCCTCCGGCCACCAGCCGGTAGGCCGATGCCCCCACAAGCGGGAAGTTGTTGCGGGGACCTCGGACCTCTATGCGGTTCCCGACTGCCAGCTCGGTGTGTACGAACGCCGAGCCTCCGCGTCCCTCGGACTCGCGCAGCACCGCCACCCGGTAGGTGTCGGCGGCTGCCCGATCGCCACAAAGGGAGTACTGGCGGACCAGCCCGTTCGGCAGCACCGCATCGATGTGCGCACCGGGGTCCCAGCTGGGAAGGGTCCCTCCATCCGTGGCGGCCAGCGTCACCGACATGACGGTGGACGAGGCCGCCTCGAGGGCGGTCACGGTCATCTCCATGCTGTCCTGTCCAGTCTCTGTCAGGGGCCTGCTGGGAGAGGTCGTCGTCATCGCGTCATCACAGGGGGAAGGTCACGTACTTGGTCTGGAGGTACTCGGTCAGCCCCTCGTGCCCGCCCTCTCGTCCGATCCCGGACTGCTTGACTCCGCCGAACGGAGCCGCAGGGTCGCTGACCACGCCGCGGTTGAGTCCGACCATGCCGACCTCCAGCGCCTCGGCCAGCCGCAATCCGCGGGACAGGTCAGCGGTGTAGACGTAGGCCACCAGTCCGAAGGGCGTTCCGTTCGCCATCTTCACCACCTCCTCGTCGCCGCGGAACCGCACGACGGGCGCCACGGGTCCGAAGATCTCCTCCCGGGTGGCGGCCGATCCCTCGGGGACGTCGAGCAGAACCGTCGGCGGGTAGAACCAGCCCGGGCCGCCCGGGCGCTTGCCGCCGATGACCGCGCTCGCCCCGGCGGCAACGGTCTCCCTCACGATGCGATCGACCTTTGCGACGGTGGCCTCGTCGACGAGCGGCCCGAGCCCGACGCCGGGATCGTCGCCCCGGCCGACCGTCACCGACGCCATCCGCTCGGCCAGCCGAGCCGCAAAGGCCCCGGCCAGGGGCTCCTCGACGTAGAACCGGTTGGCGGCGGTGCATGCCTCTCCGCCGTTGCGCAGTTTGGCGGCCATCGCGCCCTCGACGGCGGCGTCCAGGTCGGCGTCGGCGCAGACGATGAATGGTGCGTTGCCTCCGAGTTCCATCGAGCTGACCAACACCTGCTCGGCGGCCTGCCCGAGCAGCACCTTGCCGACCTCGGTCGAGCCGGTGAAGCTCACCTTGCGGATCCGGGGGTCGGCCATCACGCTCCGGACCACTTCGGCGGGCGTGGAGGTGGGGATCACGTTCACGGCGCCGTCCGGGACGCCGGCCTCGGCGAGGAGCTCGGCCAGCAGGAGCGCGGTCAGCGGGGTCGCCTCGGCCGGTTTGAGGATCACCGTGCAGCCGGCAGCCAGGGCGGGCCCGATCTTGCGAGTGATCATCGCTGCTGGGAAGTTCCAGGGCGTGATGGCCAGGCAGACGCCCACCGGCTGGCGGACGACGACGGTGCGCGTGCCGCCGGCGGGAGCGATCCGGTAGTCGCCGTCGATGCGGACGGCCTCCTCGCCGAACCAGCGGAGGAACTCCGCCGCGTATCCCACCTCGGCCCGCGCGTCCGCGAGGGTCTTGCCGTTCTCCCGGGTGATCAGGAGAGCGATCTCCTCGGTCCGTGCGGTCATGAGGTCGAACGCCCGTCGCAGCATCTCCGCGCGCTCGCGCGGCGGCGTGGTCGCGAAGCCGGGCAGTGCCGCGGCGGCGGCCTCCACGGCAGCGCCGGCATCGTCCGCGGTGGCATCGGCCACGACGGCCAGCACGGTTCCGTCGGCGGGGTCCATCACAGGGAAGGTGAGGCCACCCGTGGCGGGCAGCCAGTGGCCGCCCGCGAAGACGCCGGTCGGCAGGGTCCGGTTGATCCCGGCCACCCGGGTACGTGATGCGGGGGCGGGGAGCAGGGGAGCGGGGAACACGCGACCTCCGAACAGAGGGTCAGGACAGCGGGCGGGCGAGGGCGCGGACCGGCGCGCCGTCGGCGCCTCCGATGTTGAGCGGCGCGAAGACCGCTTCGACACGGCGGCCGGACAGGGGGGTCAGATTGGTGACGTGCTCGGCGATCAAGACCCCCGCCCGCAGGAGCACCTGATGCACCGGCCAGGTGAACCCTTCGGGGCGGACGTGGACCGGAAGGTCCGGGGTGGGAGTGTCCAGGGCGATCATCTTCACGCCCCGGTCGACCAGCCAGTGCGCGAGCTCGAACGACAACGAGGGGTGCTCGTCGTACCTCGGGGTGCGGAAGTGCTGAGACCACCCCGTCTCCAACAGGACGATGTCGCCGGGCTCGATCGCGTCGCGGTCGGCGAGCGCATCCGGGCCGTAGACCTCGAGATCTCCCGCGCGGACCCGGCAGACGATCCCCGGACCGGCGAAGCGGTCGACGGGGAGGTCGTCGATGGCGGGCCCGCCGTCGATGAAGTGACAGGGGGCGTCCACGTGAGTGCCGACGTGGACGACCATGTCGACGTGGGTCACGTTCAGCGGGTGCTCGGGCATCGAGAGGAAGCGCGAGTACCGCGGCGAGGGGAACGTCGACACGCGCGGCAGGTCGTCGACCAGTCGGTGGGACAGGTCGGTCCACGCGCCGGCCGCTGAGGGCGACGGTGTACCGGTGCTCACGCCGGGACTCCCGCTCGAGTGGTCGGGGAGCTGCCATCGCCGGTGCCCACCCACGGACAGCTCTACGCCGGCCGCAGACTCATAGGGACGCACGACCTCGGTGTGGTCGGCATGGGCGGGCAACTCGCTGCCGGCCCGACGCCAACCGGCCAGCACGCTCGTGGCTACGGGGACATCGATCCCGAGCGCCTCGGCCAGCCCCACGGCGATGCCCACGTCCTTCTCCAGAAGTGCCGCGGTGAAGCCCGAGTCGAACGTGCGGGGCAGGACGAAGCGCGGGAACTTGGTCTGGGTGGAACCGCTGCGGCCGCTGCTGGTATTGACCACCGACAACACCGTCTCCGGTTCCACGCCGAAGCGGGCCGCGACGACGAGAGCTTCCGTCGACACGATCATGTGCGCAGCCGACAACAGGTTGTTCAGCGCCTTGACGGCGTGTCCGGCCCCCGCCGGCCCCACGTGCGTCACCTGGCTGCTGAGCTCCTCGAACAGAGGGCGGAGATCGTCCACGGCTGTGTCCGGTCCACCCACCATCACGGTGAGTTCGCCGGACTCCGCTCCACTGACCCCACCGCTGACCGGGGCGTCGACCAGAGTGATGCCCTGGTCGTCGAGTCGCTCGGCCAGCGCCTGGGTTCGAAGCGGCTCCGAGGAGCTCATGTCGACGATCCGGCGCAGGCGGCGGGGTTCACCGCTGCCAGCAGTGAGCCGGCCGACCACCGCGTCGACGACGTCGGAGTTCGGCAGCATCAGGATCACCGTGGAGCACTGGGCGGCGAGTTCGGCGCTGTCTGCGACCGCGCGGGCTCCGGCGTCGGCCATGGCGGCCACCGCGGGGGCAGAGGTGTCGAAGACCATGACCGCTCGACCTGCGGCCAGGAGCCGGCGCACCATCGGGCCGCCCATGTTGCCCAGGCCGACGAACCCGATCGGCTCGGCCGCCGGTGGCGGTGCCTCAAGCACGGCCCAGCTCCTCGAGGACAGCTTGCGCGTTGCGGCTGGCCTCGAGTGCGGCCGGCACTCCGCAGTAGACGGCGGTCTGCAGCAGGACCTCCTGGATTTCCTCGACGGTGCAGCCGTTCTGGACCGCACCTCGGATGTGCAGGCGGAGCTCGTCCGGCTTCCCGAGCGCCGTCAACACGGCGATGTTGAGCAGACTGCGTGTCTTGAGCTCCAGGCCGGGCCGGGTCCAGATCGCTCCCCAGCAGTACTCGGTGACCAGATCCTGCAACGGGCGGGAGAACTCGGTGGCGTTGCTGCGAGAGCGGTCGACGTGCGCATCGCCCAGGACTCGGCGGCGGACCTCGTCCCCCGCAGCCAGCAGGGGGCGGTGATGCCCTGATCCCGTTGCTGGCGAGTCGCCGTTCGATGCTTCCGGGGACGTCATGGCTGTCCTTTCAACGATGTTCGACTGGGCGGCCCCTCGTCGGAGAGGTCGAAGGTTGGGGGCGCCTGATGCGCTGTGATGCTCGAGTTGCGCCCGCGCAGCCCGGCGGAGTGGGCGCCCCTTCGGTGGCGGTCGTCAGCGGGCGCTGAAGCCGCCATCGACGGGGAGGATCGCCCCGGTGATGGCGCTGGCCTCTGCCGAACCCAGAAACGCGATCGCATGGGCGACCTCCTCGGGCGTGGACATCCTCCCGAGCGGGTGTTCGGCCACAATGGCGGTGAGATGCGCCTCCGGATCCGGGGAGTCGGCCAAGACATGGGCGAAAAAGCCGGTGTCGATGATCCCCGGTGCGACGGCGTTGACGCGCACCCCGGAGGCCGCGTGCTCGACAGCCAGCTGACGGGTCAGCTGGACGATCGCGCCCTTCGCGGCGGCGTACACCGTCTGCCCTGGGGCCCCGACCAGTCCGGAGACGGACGCGACATTCACGATCGCTCCGGACGCCTCCGCCAAGCGGGGAAGAGCTGCGCGCGCATGTACGAAGACCCCGCGGACGTTCGTCGCCAGGCCCCGGTCCCAGTCATCGTCGGTCGTCTCCGATGTGGGCTTGAGGATGAAGACGGCGGCATTGTTGACGAGCAGGTCCAATCGCCCGAACTCGGTCATCGCAAGCTCCACTGCGCGTTGCGCGGTCGCAGTGTCCGCGACGTCCCCGCGCAGCGGGACGATTCTCCCCGGAACGGCCAGATCCATCACGGCTTCGTCGATGTCCTCGGCCACTACGGCATAGCCCTGCTCGGCCAGGCGAGCGGTGACGGCTCGGCCGACTCCGCCGGCTGCACCGGTCACCACGGCAGTCTTCGTCATCGCCGTCCCCTCGACGTCCTGGACCGTCCCCGGTCTGCGGTGAGTGCCACGCGGCGGCTCAGCTGTAGTACTCGGGCGCATGGCGATGGCTGGCCCAGTGATCGGGGTCGTGGGGAATCCAGACGTGTGCGCCTTCGTCGTCCCGGAACTTCTTGATGAGCTTGAGCGTGCGCACGGAGGCGTCGTCGTCCCAGGCCACGCCGTCGGGAACCTCGCGGTCCAGACCCGCCTGGAGGTGCACGGCATCGGCGGTGAGCAGGATCGCCTGGCTCGGCAGGGTGACGAGCAGCATCAGCTGACCGGGGGAGTGTCCGGGCCCGGGGATGATTCGCACCGCCCCGTCACCGAAGATGTCGGTCCCCTCGGGCGACACCTGGGTCCAGTCGAAGTCGCGCGTCGGCTCGTAGTCCTCCCTGCGGTACAGGTGGGCGACGCCGGGCGGGGGGTTCTCGTAACGCTCCAGCTCCCCCGGACCGACGAAGAACTTCGCGCCGGGGAAAAGGAACAGCCCGCCGGAGTGATCGGGGTGCCCGTGGGACAGGACGACGTGCGTGATGTCCCGGGTCGCTAGTCCGAGCCCGTCCAACTGACGGTCCAATCGTTGCTCCGGCCGCGTGCGGATCTGGATCGCGTTCACCAGTTCCTCGCCGTACTCGGCGACCGGGTCGTCGAAGGAACCATGGGCGAGGCTGGTGTCGAACATGACCCAGCCGTCGGGATGCTCGATGAGGAAGGCCGGGCACGGGATAGTGACCGGTCCCTCCAGGCCGACGACCAGGTCGCCGGCGTCGATCGTGAGCGTCGGCGCGTCCAGGGCCCACAGGCGCAGGGCTGTTGCGGCTGTCGTCATGCTGAGTCCTTCCGTTCTGCTCATCGGGAGCGGTCAGAGCGAAGTCGTGGCGCCGCCGTCCATCACGAGCACTTCGCCGGTGACGAACGCGGCTTCCTCGGAGGCGAGCCAGAAGACACCGTTGGCCACCTCTTCGGGCGTGGCGAGGCGCTTGAGCGCTGCCTTCTGCCGACGCCGCTCGAACGCTGCTTCGTCGTGCAACGCTCCGGAGCCCGGCGTGTGGACCGATCCGGGGGCGATCGCGTTGACCCGGATGCCCTCGGGGCCGACCTCGGCAGCAAGCGTCCGGGTGAACGAGACGACCGCTCCCTTGATGGCGCTGTACATCGTGCTCCGGGCGACACCGATGAAGGCGGACACCGAGGCGAGGTTGACCACCGTCCCCTTCGTCTCCTGCTGCCGGAAGTGACGAACCGCTGCCTGCGCGGTCCAGAAGTAGCCCTTGAAGTTGACGGCCAGCATGGTGTCGACCGTCTCGTCGGTGAAGTCCTCGAATGGCTCGAAGTGCTGCAGGGCAGCGTTGTTCACGGCAACGTCGATCGATCCGTGACGCTCGACGATCCCGTCCACGGCGGCATTCACGGCTGCCCGATCAGTGACGTCGAGATGGATGGCTTCTGCCCGCCCGCCGGCTGCTTCTACGGCACTGACGGTCGCGGCGGCTCCGGCGTCGTCAAGGTCGGCGACCACGACCACATGCCCCGCCGATGCGAAGCGGATCGCGATGGCTCGACCGATGCCACCGCCAGCTCCTGTGACGAGAACAACACCAGCGGACTTGGTCTCGGGCACGGCTGCTCCTCCGTAGGGGGTGGGAGATCAACTGCCAGCTGTCCTACAACAGCTAGCAGCAGCTCTCAACGTAGACGGTGACGAGGGCCACGTCTAGGTGGCTGGATCGACAGCGGTCCGGCGTGGCGCGCGGCGGATCATCCCGCGTCCCGCTCCTGGAGTAACCGTGCAGCTATACGAAAGCAGCTATTGACCTGTCTGACAGCTCTCCGTATGGTCGCCTTCGTTCCTGAGATGCCCGTCACACAGGAGCGATGGTGCGCCGGACCGAGATCACCGGTCGGGCGGACAGCGACGAGAGCCCAGTGCTCGACAGCGAGCGGGGCCCTTCTTCGTCGAGTGTCCGGCGCGGCCTCCCACCGTCCCCTCAGAAAGGCAGCGAAGCTGTGAGTCGAATTCCCAGGACGTCCCGCGTTCTCGCCGCGGCATCGGCCGCCGCACTGCTGGCCAGCGGCTGTTCGGACAGCTCGGACGACGGCGGCTCGGCTGCAGGAGAGCCCATTCCCATCATGGTCTTCGGCTCTTTCACGCAGCCGCCCTACATCCTTCCCGAGATCGTCACGGGTGCGCAGGCCGCGGTGGACCGCATCAACGCGGACGGTGGCGTCAACGGTCGCGAGCTGGAACTGATCGAGTGCGACGACAACGGGAATCCCAACGATGCAGCCGCCTGCGGACGTCAGGCCGTGGATGAGGACGTCGCTGCGGTTGTCGGCACGTTCACGCTGTTCGGCGACTCCGTCGTACCGCTGCTCGAACGCGCGAACATCCCTTACCTCCTGCCGACGGCCATCAGCACGACCGAGCTCACCAGTCCTGTCTCCTTTCCGGTGCAGGACGGCAGTCTGATCACCGCTGCCGTAGGTGGAGCCCTGCAGCCCGAGGCGTGCGGGAACGTCGCGACGATGGCGACCGACTTTGACCAGTCGTACTCGAACTTCGAGGAGTTCTGGGAGCCGGCCATCCGCGGCTTCGGTGCTACCGAAGTGAACGCGGTCTACGTTCCGGCGGCGGCCACCGACATGGCCCCATTCGTCGCGCAGGCGTCTTCGGCCGGTGCGGAGTGCCTCGCCGTGGTCACGGGCGCGCAGCAGACGGCGGCCGTGATCCGCGAGACGCGTGCATCCGGGAGTCAGGCGCGAGTCGCGACGACGAGCCTGGGACTGCCCGAGTCCGTGCTCGAGCAGCTCGGTGAGGACGGTAACGGCGTGCTCGCCGTGAGCCCCTTCTTCCTGCCCAGCACCGACGAGCCGGTCGCAGTGCAGGCCGCCGAAGACATCGCCGAGGTGGACGCGGAGGCCCCGGTCAACGACGCTGCGCTCAACGCCTACGCTGCCGTGCTCGTCTTCGCCGAGGTCGCCGATGGCCTCGAGGAGGTGACCGGGGAAGCGGTCCTAAAGGCCCTCGACTCGGCGGGGCCCATCGACGTCGGGCTCTTCGCACCGGTCGACTTCGGTGACGGCAGCTTCCTCCCGTCCGTCCCGCGTCTCGCGCAGAGCGTCTTCCAGGTTTACGTCGGGGAGGACGGGCGCTACGTCCCGTCGGACCAGCCGGCTATCGACCTGCGTACCGCCTACAACGGCAACTGAGCGAGCGGTCGAGGAAGGAAAGTCGTGCTCACGGATCTTCTGCGCTTCGCCGTCCTCGGCGCGGCAGCGGGCGGACTCTATGCGGTCCTGGCCCTCGGGTTGGTCGTGGTCTACCGCTCCACTCGCGTGGTCAACTTCGCCCACGCAGCGATCGCGGTGAGTGCGGCGTACGCTTTCAACGACTTCCGCCAGGCCGGGGTCCCCGCGGCGGCGGCACTCGTCATCGCCGTCGCCGTGGGGCTCCTTCTCGGGCTTCTCGTCGACCTGTTGGTCATGCGTCCCTTGCGGGCGGCCAGCTCTCTGAGCCGGGCCATCGGCTCGATCGGCGTGCTCATCCTCCTGCAGGCCGTCCTGGGCCTGCGGTACGGGACCAACCCACAAGTGGTCGAGAGCCTCTTGCCTACCGATCCAGTGGGCGCGGGGGACATCTCGGTCGGGCTCGACCGGGTGATCGTCCTGGGGCTGTCGCTCGCGCTCACGGCCGTCCTGATGATCGCCTACCGCAGGACCACCTTCGGTCTGGCCACGTCGGCTCTCGCGGAAAACCGGCGGTCCCTGGCGGGACTGGGCTGGTCTCCCACAGTCATCGGCCTGGTCAACTGGGGTGTCGGCGGGGCGCTGGCGGCGATCGCGGGGGTTCTGCTTGCCCCCATCACCGGTCTGACTCCGGTGCTCGCCCTGGTGCTGATCCTGCCGGCACTCGCCGCGGCCCTGCTGGGGAAGATGGCCTCGTTCCCGTTGACCTTGGCCGGTGGGCTGCTCGTCGGCATCCTCCAGGCCGAGACAGGCCGATTCATCCCCGTGCAGGGGCTGCAGGGCGCGGTGCCGTTCTTCGTGATCATGGTCGTGCTCGCTTTGCAGGGGCAGTCGTTGCCCGGCCGCGGCTTCCAGGCCGACGTCCTGCCCCGGCCTGGGTCGGGGCGCATCCCGTGGCTACTGGTAGCGGCTGGCTCTGCGGTGGGCGTCGTGCTGATCCAGTGGGTCCTGTCCGAGACATGGGTCCTGGCGGTTACGACGAGCCTGATCGTGGCGGTGATCCTGCTGTCGCTCGTGCTGGTCATCGGCTACGCAGGACAGCTGTCCCTCGCGTCCTTCGCGCTCGCTGGAGTAGGGGCGCTCGTCGCGGCTCACCTGGTCTCGCGGGCCGGCTGGCCGTTCCTGGCCGCAGCCGCGGCCGGAATTCTGGCTGCCGGGGTGGTGGGCTTCCTGGTCGGCCTTCCGGCGGTCCGGACGCGGGGCATCAGCTTGGGCATCGTCACGCTCGGGCTCGCCGTCACGGTTCAGGGAATGGTCTTGGACAACGGCTCGATCTCGGGGGGCTTCGCGGGCCTACCGGTACCGCCCCTCTCGCTGTTCGGCCTGACCCTCGACCCGCTTCTGCACCCGCGCGCCTACGGCGTCCTCTCACTCGTCGTCCTCGTGCTCACCTCGCTCGTGGTGCTGAACGTCCGACGTTCATCCGTCGGGCGGCGGCTGGTCGCGGTACGGGCGAACGAACGAGCTGCGGCCGCGCTGGGCATCAACGTCCCACGGACGAAGCTGTACGCATTCGTGCTCAGCGGCTTCATCGCCGCGACCGGGGGGATCCTGCTCGCGTTCAGAAATCCGGTCGTGGTGCTGAGCAACCCAGGGAGCGTCTTCGATCCCTTTAATTCGCTCAACGCAGTCGCCCAAGCCACGATCGGGGGCCTCGGTTTCGCGGGAGGTGCGCTCGCGGGGACGGTGGTGCAAAGCGGGGGAGTGGGCAGCCAGATCCTCGACAGCTTCGACGCCGGCAGCTGGGTTCCGGTAATCGCCGGTGTGCTGCTGCTCGTGACGGTCATCACGGCGCCCGACGGGATCGCTGCGAATCTGCAGCGCCAGCTGGGTCCCCTCGTCGCCCGGTTGCGCCGTCGTCAGCCACCCGGCTCGGAGCGGATGCTCCGTGACTACGAGGTGGTTCCGGTCGCGTCGGCAACGCTCGAGGTCCACGACTTGTCGGTGGCCTTCGGAGGCACTGTCGTCCTCGACGGGGTCAGCCTCACCGTCCGGGCCGGGCAGGTGCTCGGGGTCATCGGCCCCAACGGCGCGGGGAAGACCACTCTCGTGGACGTCATCACCGGCTACAGCTCCTCGCGGTCGGGTTCGGTCACATTGGACGGCATCGACCTGACGGGCAAGTCGCCGACGGCGCTCAGTCGAGCAGGCGTTACCCGTTCCTTCCAGTCTCTCGAACTGTTCGAGGACCTCAGCGTGGCCGACAACTTGTTGACAGCCGCGGAACGGCGACGCTGGTTCGATCCGCTCGTAGCGGGCATTCGTCCTGGACGGCCGGAGCTGTCAGACGTCGCACTGGCCGCCGTGCAGGAGTTCCGCCTGGCCGATCGCCTCGACGAGGCGCCGCAGGATCTGGCCTACGGTGATCGTCGACTGCTCGGAATCGCGCGAGCACTCGCCAGCCGCCCCCGGGTTCTGCTGCTGGACGAACCGGCCGCCGGCCTCGGCGAGCAGGAGCGGACCGAGCTGAAGACCCTCGTCCGCGGCTTGGCCGAGCGTTGGAACATCGCAGTCCTGCTGATCGAGCACGACGTCGACCTGGTCATGAGCGTTTCCGACCAGGTGCTGGCTCTGGACTTCGGCCGCGTCATCGCATACGGGCCTCCCGGCGAGGTCCGCCAGGACCCACAAGTGGTGCGTGCCTACCTCGGGGCGCCCGAGGACGGCGATCACACCGGGGTTCCGGATCCGGCCGCCAACGGCCACGACGTCTCGGACACGCTGGGGGTCATTCGATGAGTACGGTCCGACAGGGCGGCGAGCCCGCTATCCAGGTCACCGGGATGAGCTCGGGTTACCACGGAGCTCCGGTGGTCACGGACATCGACCTCGAAGTGCGGCACGGCGAGGTCGTGGCGCTCTTCGGACCCAACGGGGCGGGCAAGACGACGTTGCTGCTGACGCTGGCCGGGGAGATCCCGGTGCTCTCCGGCTCGGTGAGCGTGCTGGGAGATCCCAGCTCGCGGCCGCTCTTCCGTCGCGCGCGAGCGGGGCTCGGCCTGCTGACCGATGACCGCTCCGTCTTCATGGACCTCACCGCGCGCGAGAACCTCCGCCTGGGTCGGGGCAACGTCGAGGACGCGCTGGCCTTCTTCCCGGAGCTCGAAGCGCACCTCGACAGGAGGACCGGTCTGCTGTCGGGTGGGCAGCAGCAGATGCTTGGGCTGGCGCGCATCCTCGCGGCCCGGCCCCAGGCCATCCTGGCCGACGAACTGTCACTGGGGCTCGCGCCGCTCGTCGTCCGGCGGTTGTTGACCGCGCTTCGCCAGGCGGCGGAGGGTGGGACCGCCGTGCTCGTCGTCGAGCAGCATGTCCAGGTCGCGCTCCAGATGGTCGATCGGGTGTACGTGCTGAAACAAGGAAGCCTCGTCCTGTCCGAAACCGCGGCTCGTGCGCGAGCGAATCCTGAAGCCATCAGCGATCTCTACTTCGCCTCATCGGGGGCGAGTCGGTGATCGGGCGCATCGATGCGGAGCGCCGGAGGGCTGCCATCCACGAGCCGTCGGCGCGGCGAACCGTATGGTCCGCAGGGGGGACGCAGCTGTCTTGCAGCAGAAGGCTGTCGCGGACGGGACGTATGCTGTGGGCGTGACCGGCATGCGGGTTCAGCGGCACGCCCCGATCCGAGAGCAGGTCGCCGCAATCCTGCGGCAGGCGATCGTGGACATGCGCCTGTCGCCCGGGCAGGTGCTGATCGAGCGCGAGCTGTGCGAGATGACCTCGGCCAGTCGGCCTTCGGTCCGCGAGGCGCTCCGTCAGTTAGAGGCTGAGGGCTTGGTGGAGTCGGTCAACGGCCGCGGGACGATCGTCAGCAGCATCACCCCGGCCGTCGCTCGCCAGGTCTACGACGTGCGCGCCAACCTGGAAGGGTTGGCTGCCCGGCTGTTCGCCGAGCAGGCTGACGACACCCAGCGCACAGCGCTGCGAGAGTCGATGGCGCGACTGTCCGAGTGTGTCCGCCGAGGTGACGAGGCCGGCACGGTGATGGCGGCGAAGAACGAGCTTTACGACGTGCTGTTCGACGGGTCGGACAACCAGGTGCTCCACCAACTCGTGCAGACACTGCACCGGCGGGTGACGCAGCTCCGGGCGCTCACGCTCGCCCAGCCGGGCCGGCCGGCGCAGAGCGAGCTGGAGATCCAGGAGATCGTGGACGCCATCGAGCGGCGCGATCCTGCGGCCGCCGAGGCAGCAGCGAGTCGGCATGTGCGCGCCGCCGCCGCCGTCGTGCTCGACGACCTCGTTCGACAGCCGGCGGGTCCGACCGCCTGACACGGCGGGGCTCTGCCTCGTGCTGCCTGGCACCAACCTGATGGCCGGGTACACCTAGCCGCCGCTGCTCTCCTGGCGGAGACTCGCCTGATGGCGAGGACGAAGGGCAGTAGGCGGCGGGGCGTGGCGGCGCGGAAGAAGCGGCGGCCGGCGGCGAAGAACCACCGGTCGGCGATCACGGGCCGGTACGTGACCGCCAAGTACGGGCGGTCGCACCCACGGACGACGGTCGCGGAGCGGCGTAAGCGGTGAGCCCGGCTCGTGGCCGTTGACACCTTGGAGCGAGCCGAGACTGGGCTCAGCTACTGACCGAAGGGCCTCCGCCGGCCACGGGGGGAAACCGGCGGAGGCCCCCGCGACAGTACCTGCGGAACCTGGCGGTCTCGCTAGGTACTCATCCAGCGTCGCTAGGGAAGCTGACGTGCTGGCCGCTTGAACGTGTAGGAGGCCGCGTGGTCAGAGCACAGCTCCCATCCGTCCTGCCCGAGCCTGTTGAACTCCCGCTCCATCACTTCGATGCGGTCGCGGATCTTCATGCTCGGCTCCAGCACCTTGTACTCCCACGTGGTCATGCCCGGCATCTTCGCGGAAGACGGACGCGCCTCCTATGAGACACCTGCGCTCACACCAGGTGAAGATGCGTAAGTGATCGTGGCGGTCGAGGGTCCTAGCGCTGCAGGAAAGACGACGTGGTGCCGCGCGCACGCGCCTCGATTCGTTCCCGAGTACGTGCCGACCGGCGCTGAACCCGACGGAAGCGACCTCGCTGCCCAGGCGGACTACTGGGTGCGGGTCAACAGCGGCCGGGGGGCCGAGGCGCTGGAGCTGGAACGCAGCAACGGGGTCGCCGTCTGCGACAGCGACCCGCTGAAGCTGCACTACAGCTGGTGCTTGGCCGCGATTGGCGTCGCGCCCTGGGAGCGGTTCCAGCTCGAGCTCCAGCGCTGCCGAGCCGCTTTTGCCGCTGGCCGTCTGGGTTCGCCGATCTGGTGCTGGTCAGCACTGCGTCCGACGAGCAGTTGCGCCGCCAGAAGACGGCGGATTCCAGCCGCCTTCGGCGGTCGTTCGACCTACATGTACGCCTCCGCGAGTCCCTCCTGGCTTGGTACGCCACCCTTGAGGCGATTCTCCCGGCCGGGTGCTTTGGGCGCTGCCCGAGCACAAAGACGAGCTCACCAGTGCGCTTCTTGGCGAAGATCGACCAGATCTGCTGCTGGGAGCAGAGCCGGGCGACGCGGTTCTCACCTGCGGTGATGCCCTGCTCGCGGAGTTCGTCGGCGATGAACCGATAGCCGAAAGCTGGGTCGTCGGCGTGGATGTCGAGGGCGGCGTTGATCAGGTGTGCGTCGTCCCAGTCCCGCCGGCTCACCGGCTGCTTACGCGACGCGTTGTACGCCTGCTTGGAGAAGCCGAGCACCCGGCAGGTCACCGCGACGGGGATCTTTTCGGCGGCGAGTTCACGGACCAGCGGGTACATCATTTTGGGAGCACATCGCGGGCGAAGTACGCGGTCGCCCGGCGCAAGATCTCGTTCTCCTGCTCCAGCAGCTTGTTGCGCCGGCGCAACCCCCGCAGCTCCGCGGACTCATCCGCCTTGCCACCCCCACCGCGATCGCTCGAGCCCGCTGGCGCAAGCCCGTCCTCCCGATCAGCGATCTTCAGCCAGCGCTGCAGACAGGACTCCAAGATCCCGAAGTCGCGGGCGACCTGGGAGATCGACGCCTCGCCCTTGCGGGCCACGGCGATCGCGTCACGCCGGAACTCCGGCGGGAACGGCTTGGGCACGATGCTGATCCTTCCAGCGAGGCCGCAGCCTCACAGGCAAGGAGTCAACCGAACCGGGGGCAGTCCCCCGTCACCAACGTCCTGGCTGGGTACAGCTAGAGCCGCGGCAGTCGCCCAACGAACGGGCCGCGCGCTGGCGGCTCGAGGTGGTGACGCAGCTCGCTCATCACCTCAAGCTGGAGCTGCATCGACGGGGAGTTCGGTCCCGATAGCAAGGTCAGCAACGTCCAAAGAGTGGCTTGGTGCGGCATCTCGCGGGCTAGCGTGCGGCCGCGGCTTAGCTGGTCCTCAAGGGCCGTTACCAGTCGAACCACGAAGACGTTCTCGTTGCTTGCGGCGAGGAAGTCGATGCCGCGACGGAGGGCCTGGTTGGGGCGCAGCTCAGCGCGTCCTACAGGCGGGAGCGAAGGCACCATGCGCCGGTGTTCATCCAGGGCCAGGACGATGACGCCAGCCAGCTCCCTCGCATCCCACGCTGCGGACGAGCTCCAGAGCGCTTCCGACAGTCGCTGGTACAGAGTCTCGGCCAGCTCGGGGCGGCGAGCACTGAAGCGGAGGGACTGCAGAACCTGCATGAAGTCGACGCCTGCCGCGGCGTCGGGCCCCGCGTAGTCCTCGGACACTGGTGGCAGCTGGGGGAGGAGCAGCGTCCGGAACCTTGCCGGACCATCTCCATCGCCTAGCCAACGGGCCCGCAGCTTCTCAGCTTCGGCCAGCGAGAAACGTCGATCATGTGCCGCTGGATTGCGGTAGTTGTCGCGTAAATCGGTCAGGCTGCGGCCAAAAGCCCGCGCGAGAAGCGCGTCCCCGCCAGCAGCGGCCAGGGTCTCGCGCAACGCTAGGGTGAGCGGTCCCGGGTGCGCGCCGCGTAGCAGCGACCCGAGGCTGCCGAGTTCCAGTCGCCCCGTGCCCGAGGCAAAGCGCACTAACGCTTGGTCGCCAGGATCGCTGGAGTCAATGAACTCCGAAGTATCGACCGTCGCTAGAGCGCGGCGTACGAGCTCGTGCAGTTGTACTTCGACGGCCTTGCACAGTTGGAGGACCAGCGGCGCCGCGTCCCAGTTCGGCACTCCAGCATAGTCAGTTCGTAGAACTTCGGCGCTGCTCAGAAAGCTGCGCGCCCTTGGGGCAAGCTGGTTCCAGACGTCGTCCAGTGCTGCCGTCCGGTCGGGCGGCGAGGAGGCGGGGGTCTCGGCGCTGTTCAGCCAGTCGAGTACCGCAGGAAAGTCAAGACCGGTGCTTATCGTCGCGAGGTCGAACGGTTCGGCACTGCTGTCATACGCCGCGTCTTTCAGGTAGCCAGCGAAGTGCAAGTGCACAGTCCGGAGCCAGTGGTTGGCGATACCTAAGAGTCGGCTGGCGTCCTCTGGCCGGTAGCCGCGCTGTGCTATGTCGAAACAGAACCGCTCCAAGTTGCGGTGCAGCGACGAGCGGCCGGCACCGTCGTCCGCAGGGCTGTCCCCGGCGGCAGGTGCCGCCTGGGGAAGCCATTGCAGGTCGAGCGTGCGTTCGATGTCCCGTTCATAGGTGACCAGCCAACGGCAGGCCTCTAAGACGTCGCGGAAATAGAACAGCGAGGGCGTGCCAGTGGCGAGGTCCCATCCGACAAGCAGGAAGTCATCAAGCGACTGGGGTGGGCCGGGCTGCAGGGTCCTGTCCACTGACTGACTCCACGGCATAGCAAGTTCGTATGCCAGCGCTTCCTCATAGTCGGCCGGCGACAGGTCCTCGGTGTCGATAATGGGAAGGGTCGGGCGAAAGGAGAACCGGCTGCCGAGCTGCGTCTCACGAACGCCGCCGTCGTAGTGACACGTATCGAAGCCAGACCATGATGCGCGGGGCTCGGCCAGGGTCAGATCGTTCCCTGCCCTCCATAGCCACCGGCCGCCCACCGTGTAGAAGGTCTCTGGGTCAATGGCCAACCCCCAGGCGGTGTCGTAGCGGGGGGCGGTGGGATTGATGCAGTAGGCCCGCGCGGGCTGGTTGAGCTCGGCAAGGCGTGCTGCTATGTCGGTCACTGCCATGGCGGCAAAGCCGGAGCCGAGATCGATGGTGGGGCTGTCCGTGACAGCGGCGTCGACGCTGAGGTAGTCACCCGCCTGCAGGGACTGAGCCAAACGCCGGCTTTCGGCCAGCGAGCTGCAGTACACGATCAAGCCGTCGGTGGGCGCGAAGGGGCCAAGCAGTTGACTGGTGCGGATACAGGTGGGCTGGCCATGCCAGTGCAGCTCAAAGAGTGCTGATCCGGTCGTCCAGTCCTGCAGTGGCCCCGATTGCTGTAAGGCTGCGGCCGCGGGGTCGAGCAGGTCGTAGCGACGCCACCGTGCCAACATCCAGTTCTCTGACAGGCGGAGGCCGCCGCGACCAAGTGCCGCGATTTGGCCCGGCGAGCGTGCCAGGTCAACGTGCGTGGGGCGGGGAGTTAGCGGGTCGTGAGCTGGCGCCAACAGCGGGAGGAGGGTGCTCGAGTCACCTTCCTTCAGCACGACCGCGGAGCAGCCGGCCGCGCCCACCTTACGGGCGAACGGCCACGCCTCACCGACGCGGAGAGCGACGCCTCCCCGTAGCGTCGCCTGCTCCTGCGCTACTGCAGGATCGGTGAAGGCGGTCACGACCAGACTGTCGATCCACGCCGCCGTGTCCGTCAGAAGCTGGTCATTCGCGCTGAGGTACCAGGCGTCCGCTAGCAGCGTCGCTCGGCGCTCGGCGAGATCCCGGGCGGCTGACACGCTTTCGGTGTTCACGACGCGCAGTCTGCAGTGGTGGACGGGACACCGACCGCCCTCTCGATGCTGGTGCCGCGTTGCCCTATCTCCATTGCAACATTATCGCCGGGTGGCAACTGCTAGCGCCGCTGTTCCAGGTGGCGCTGTGGCTGACGCGGAGGGCCAACTCGCGGATCGAGCTGAGGTGCTCGCACGCGTCGGGAAGCGTGCGCGAAAGCTGATGTCCGAGGGGGACACGGAGCTCCTTGTAGCCAGTTCCGGCTTCGGTGGTGACCGGCAAGGCGCTAGCCGGCTCGGTGCTGGGAGCGTTAGCCAGGCGATGTGTGGTCGGGGAGTTGGGTGCTGCCGCCGGCCAGCTTCAGGTCGCAGGTCTCACAACGCACGTACCACTCGTCGGAGCCCGAGCTCGCGTCCATGGTCCCGTGGCGGCCGCTGTCGCGGTACAGCCCGTCCTCTCGGAGCATGGCTCCAAACGGTGCCTGTCGCGCTGCGTGCGCCTCGCCCTCTAGTGCCTGTTGCCGGTCCCGTTCCGCCGGTCCAGGGGAGTGGAGTGGAGTGGCGCACGCTGGTATGCCCCTCATGGCGAAACCGCGCCGTTCCGCTGTGGTCGGGTGCCCCGGGTGCCCCGGGTGCCGATGAACGACGTGTGACGGAAACCTTGCGCCCGATTCTGCTGGGGGACTACGCCGCCAAGCGGTGTCCGCGCGCGACGCACAACGAGTACGACACCTCAAGCCAGAGTTCCAACGCATTGATGTAGTCGCGAGATCGATCCACGGCGCTCGGGCGGCGCGGAGCGAGCTCCGCGAGCGGCTCAGCTCCGTCCAGCAAGGGGCGAGCGAGGCACTTGCCGCCTTATCCCCGCGCCGCGAGTAGCGGGTCCTGCTGCTGTGAGCCCGAGCTTGGTGGGACGTGGGGCACCATCCGGGCATGGTGTTGTTCCGTGTCACCGATGACGCCCTCCATCCGGTTCCGAAGACACGTTCGCGCTTGCAGAGTTGAAGGAGCGGCAGGACCTCCAGCGGCTACTGCGCAGCCGCCTGGACATCCTCGGCGAGGACCTCATGTTTGTGGCCGAGGAGTACGGGGCGTTCGACGGCTCGCAGCGTCGCATCGATCTGTTAGCCGTGGACCGGACGGGGCAGCTCGTCGTCATCGAGCTGAAGCGAACGGCCGACGGGGGGCACATGGATCTCCAGGCCCTGCGGTACGCGGCCATGGTCTCCACGATGACCTGGGACCAGTTGGTGGGCGTCTACGCCCACCACAACGACGTGGATGAGGACGTCGCTAGGGAGAGGTTGGAGCAGTGGACGGGCAGTGAGCCCGACGAGGACCGTCAGCTGTCTGACCGGGTGCGCATCATCCTGGCGTCTGCGGACTTCAGCACCGAGATCACCAGCACCGTTCTGTGGCTGACGCAGCAGTACCGGCTCGAGATCGCCTGCGTGCGACTCGTCCCGTACCAGCTCGGCACGGAGAAGCTGATCGACGTTCAACAGATCATCCCGCTGCCTGAGGCGGTCGACTTCCAGATCCAGCAGCGTCGCAAGGAGGAGGAGAAGGCGGCTGCTCTCAGCGAGCGCGACTACACGAAGTACGACATCGTCGTGGCCGGCACCGCCGGACAGGGCCTCAGCAAGCAGACCGCGATCAAGTCGATGGTGACCGGTCTGTGGGCAGCGGGCGTGCCGGCGGACGCCATTCGGGCCGCCACGGCGCCCAAGCGCTGGCTGGCCGTGCAACCGGCCGAGGGGGAGACCGTCCAGGCTGCCTTCGAGCGCCAGTTCCCGTCGCGCGGCACCGGCTATTGGTACGACCTCGGTATATGCGACGGCCAGTCCTGCTGGGTCATGCCCAGGCTTGGCGGAACGAAGACCGAGACGTACCTGGCAAACCTCATTGCAGCTACTAGCGGGCTGGTGGAAGCCTCTTGGTCGGCGTCCGTTTCCCCGTCGGCGACCTCGGCGGGAGGATGAGCCGGGGTCGGGTCTGTGGAGCGTCCGGCCTCGCAGGGGTGCGCCGCCGTGGCCGGACCCTCTCCCATCCTGGCGTTGCCCGTAGCTTTCGATCATGCAGCTATCCCAAGCGTCCTCGTTGCGCGGTGACCTGAGCCTCGCGGACTTGCTGAGGGTGGCGGGCATCGCGACGGACGACGTGCTCCTTGTCCGGCATACCTACAGCGCCGACGGCCTCTCCGGCCCGCAAGACGCCACGGTGGAGGACGTCCTCACCTACTCCCGGGCCCAGGCGCTCCGGCAGAGCAAGATCCCTAGGGATCCGCCCGCCTTGTGGCTCAACTTCGTGGGGGATGGCAAGCGGCGGTCCCGCTTCCTGGCGGCCTACGAGAACAGGGGTGAAGTTCTCGCTGAGCGAACCGACGTCCTGCGGTACTTCGATCTCCACCCATCCGACGTTCTCGTGTCGCTGCGGAACCGGCTCGTTATCGAGTGGTCGAACGACACGATCAACTGGGCCAAGGCAGGCGGCAAGGCCGAGCAGATGCCGGTGGTCGAGATCGCCGATCCTGCCCGCGTGCCGTTTCCGGGCTTCGACAGCGTCCTCATCACGTATGACGAGCTCGTGGCGGTTGCTGAGGACTCGCGATACGCGGAGTGGAGGACAGCGCTCGCCGCCGTCCAGGGCGTCTACCTCGTCGCAGACACCAGCAGTGGCCAGCTGTACGTCGGGAAGGCGGATGGCACGGAGCGCCTTCTGGGTCGGTGGAGCGCGTACGCCCGCGACGGCCATGGCGGCAACGTCGCGCTTCGCGATCTTGCGGAGGTCGACGTGGCTCACCGTCGGCACTTCGTCTTCAGCATCTTGCGTGTGTTCGGCCCGACGGCGACCACCGCTGAGGTCGACGCGGCAGAGGCTCATTACAAGCGGGCGCTCCTCACCCGGCAGTACGGCCTCAACCGGAACTAGAAGGCGGGTGCTCCGGTGCATCGTCGCGGTGGGCCGGAGCTTGGCCGACCGCGACACGAGCCCGGACGAGCCTCAGCTTGATCCCCGCCAGGACGGCATCGGGGTCGCTCAAGCGAGTAGTCACGAGGAGACTCCCCTGACAGGACTGCACGGCGCGACAGGCGACGCCTGCGCGCGTCGCACCTGAGAAGGCGGAACTCCCACGGTCGGTGACCGCGGGGCTCTTCAGTTGTGTCCGAGGGGGACTTGAACCTGTTGTGGGGGCGTCCCGGTGGGGTGGGGGAGGGGGAGCCACCGTCAGGTATCACGGTGTCTCCTGGTTGAACGGGTGCGGGCGGGGGGGACGGGGAGCCACTCGTCCCCGTCGGGACGCAGGACCGTGATGCTGCGTGCGGCGGCCGTCAGCCGTCGGCCGAGAAGTTCGGCGGTCAGGGCGACTACGCGCACCTCGGCTCGGGAGGCGGTCGCGGCGGAGGCGCGATCGTTGCTCGCGACGGCGAACCGGCCCACCTCGCGACGGCGAACCGGCCGACCTCGCGTCGGCGCGCCCGCCGGGCCTGAGCGGCACACGGTCGGCACCGTGGAGGTTGCGGTCGCCGCAGAGCACTCGGGACCCGGCGCCTCGCCATAGGGCCCACCGTGCCGCTGGGGTCTGACAACCGCGGCACCGCCGATGCTGCCCGCCCGACCTCCACCAGGCCCCAAGGGTGGCGTCCACGGATCCGGCTATTCAGGGTGGACGTGCAGGCAGACCTCGCGGCGGAGGAGGCTAGTGCCGTGGACCCCGACACCCCGGACCTCCAGCCGACACACGAGGGGGCACCGCCGGTCGGCACGGCACCGCGGGCGGGGTCGCCGGAGGTGGAGGTCCCGGAGGCCGGGGATCAAGATCGGCCGCCGGAGTCGAGGGCGCCACACCCGGACGAGGGCCCCGCCCAACCGTCCGCCTACGCGCTGGTGCAGCTGGCTGATGAGGTCTTCGCCGTCAGTGACAACTGGTGGGCGGTTGCCGATGCGTTGACCCGAACGGCGCAGGACGTTGGGCTGAACCTCGACAGCCCGGGGTTGGTGGCGCTCCGGTTCGGGGTGCGCGTCGCTCTCCGCGAACGCCTCTATCCGGGACGTCGACGACCAGAGGTCGTGTTAGAGCCTGTCGACCTGCCGTTGGGCAGCCGACCGACCCGCCCGCGGGACGCCACAGCCGAGGCTGCGGAGCTGTGGCGCCGCATCGGAACGCAGGCGCGACACCCCGCAACCCGGGCCCGCTTCCTGGACCTGCTGGTGGTGCGGGGCGGACCGGGAACACCGGCGACCGCGGCTGCGGCCATGCGCGCCTACCTCGACCTGGCCCGTCTCGGCCGCTACCGCGTCGCGGAGGCTCCAGAGGAGTCCGTACGAGGGTCCACGCCGGGGGAGGGCTCGACCCAAGTCGAGTACAAGGTGGCGGCCGCGGTCGAGCCCGCGGTCGAGCCCGAGGTCAAGTCCGGTGCGGAGGCCGGCGGGGAGGACGGTGCGGATGCAGACGGCGGGGAGACGATCGCCCGCGGCGCGGACCCGACTTCCCCGCCCGGCACAGAATCGTCGTCGTTCTTAGACGTCGAGTGGGCCGGTCGGTCGGTGGACCTGGCGATCTGTCGGGCGCTCACGCTGGCCCGGATCGCCAATCATCATCCCGACGGGCCGCCGGCCGCTGACGACGCCCTTACCCTCGCACTCGACACCGCCGAGCACCGGTTGGCCGATCCGCTGCGGGCGGCCACCGCCATCGGGCTGCTGCAGTTCGCCGCTGCGGCGGCGGTCCTCAGTCCCGATGACCGGACACGACTGCTCCGCCTCGCCGACAGCGCCTCGATCCGGCTCGCCGACCGGCCCTGGCTAGTCGATGCCGCCGCCGCGGTGCTCATCACCCTCGACCCGACGCGGCGGGCCATGCTCGACGAGCGACGCGTCGCCGCCCATGTGGCAGCCGCCGACGGCAGACCTCCGGCCGCACGGCTGCTGCTGCTGGACCAGGCCGCCGCCCTAGCGCACAGCCTGCAGCGACCCGACCTCGCGGACCCCGTCACCCGCGAGCTGCAGGCGATGGACAAGTCCTCGTTGGGGCTGACGCCCGTCCGGCACGCCGTCAGCCTGCCTGCCGAGATCATCGACACCGCCATCGAGCACATGTCACACGGCCCGGACTGGCGCAGCGCTCTGCACAGCTGGCTGAACAGCGACTCGCCGACCGGGAATCCGGCCGCGACCGAAAACGCGGTGCGCCGGCTGCGGGAGACGCCCAGCCTGGCCAACGTCCTACCGACCGTGCTGCTCGGCGCCGGTCAGTTGCCTCGCTGGCGCGCCCGCGAGGAGGGGGACGAAGCGGCCCGGGAGCGCGCGCGCCTGGAGGAGCACCACATCCGGCTGCAAGGCTTCCTGCTCGCCGAAGCGCTGGATCAGGTCGGAGCAAAGGGCAGCCCGACCGAGGCCGAGCTCACCATCTACCTCGACGACCTGGGAGCCGAAGATCCGCTGCTTGCCGCAGCCCTGGCCCGAGCCTTCAGCCGCTATTGGGCGGGCGACTTCGAAGCCGTGGTGCACACCGCGGTGCCCCGGATCGAGGCGGCTGCCCGGGCGCTCGTCCTCGAGCTGGACCAGGCGGCCTACCAGGTGGCCCGCGCGAAGGAACCCGGCAAGTACGTCGGCCTCGGCGTGCTGCTGTCGATCCTGGCGGAGGTGGGCCTGGACCCCGCGTGGGAGCGGTTCCTGCGCACGTTTCTCACCGGTCCGCTCGGCATGAACGTGCGCAACGACGTCGCGCACGGCTTCGTCCTGCGGCCGCCGACCCGCGAAATCGCAGCACTGGCCGTGCGGGCCCTCGCCGTCCTCACCCTGCTGGTCGCCGCGGACGTCGCCGAGCAGCGCCCCGCCGACGACAGCATCCTCACCGCGTGGCCGGGCACCATCGTCGACGCCGCCGCGTTCGCACTCCGCCTCGCGGCCCGCGATCCACGCCGGCTTCCAATCCTGATCGCCGCCGAAGTCCGCAGCATGCGTCGGGTCCTCACGGCGACTCTGTTCAGGCGGCCGCGCCGGTAGCCGCCGCCAGCAGGCCGGCGACAACCGCCCACCGCCGCGGACTGACCGGACCGGATGCGCCGAGGGATAGGGCTCAGCACGGTTTCATCGGAGCGCAGCCGCCCGCCAGCGCCGATCGGGAGCTCAGGCGGACACTCGCCAGGTCGCCTCAGCCGTCACTACCGACACGCGGTCCGTCGCCACACCCCGCACCTCCGGACAGCACCTCGACGGTGCGCCACGGGCGACCGGTCAGGTCCCGGTGCCGGCGCGTCCTCCGGGTCCGGGGGCCCCGAGGGGATGACGACGGCCTGGCACGGGCGGTGCGCAGGCTTGCAAGCCGGGAAGATTCGGTGGTGCCGATGTTGCGGGCGAGGACCGCGTTGCCGTATCCGCACCGGGACCGAGCGACGGCGGCACTGCGTGCGCAGCTGCGCCACGACCTCGCTCCCGGCGACCAGCCGGACTGGGGCACCTTCACCGTGGCCGGACCAGTCGAGACCGCCGATCTCCGTGGTCGCATCTGGTTCGAGTACCGCGCCGAGCTCACCACGGCCGGCTGACGGCAATGCCCTACCCGCCGCGCCCACAGCTGGCCCCGTTGCCGCAGTTCCGCGGCAGTGCCTGCTCTCGTCCGGATCCTGTTGTGCAGGCGCAGGTGGAGACGTTCATCGTGGAGCAGTACGCCGCCGGACGCAGCCTGCGCGAGCTGTCCGAGCTCACCGACCGGTCGTTCAGCGCCGTGCGCAACATCCTGCACAAACGCGGCATCCCCCGCCGCGACAGCGGAGCCAAGACTCTCTGCCCGCCTGACTGCTGACGTCGAGTTCACCTCGTGGCCAGGCCTCAATCCGTGGGCGTCCCTCGCCAGGATGTGCGCCAGTAGCAAGGCTGCTGATAGACCAAGCCGATGCAGGACGCACACGGCCGCTACCACGGGACCGGCTGGGTCATCGACCTGTCCGCGGACCGGCTCGGGCCGGCGGCTCGACTGGTCACCGTGCACGAAGCGTGGCACGACCGGCTGCAGTTCACGACGATGTACGGATTGCTGATCCAGGTGCTGTGGGCCGTCGGCCAAGCCCTGAACTCCGCACACGAGACGCAGCGAGCAGATCAACTGCTGCTGGGAGCTGCCCGCACCCACGAGGAGTTCGCCTCGTGGATGACCGAACAGTTGGCCGGTCCGCTGCTGGGCGACCTCCGGCAGGCCTACCCCACGTACGCCGAGCACGCCCGCCGCGCCACCGAGCGGGTCGGAACACACAGCAGCGACTACGCCCGCATGCACGCGATCAACGCGTTCTACCGCGCCTGCATGCAGTCGGCTGAGGCAGCTGAGGCCGCATCCCGACCGCTCGCAGAGCTGTCCGCCGGCTCCTTCGCCCGCTCGGCGCGCCCGGATCACCGGCTGCGCATCCTCGCCGCCGCGGTGCGAGCCCAAGGCTGGGGCCCGGTCGCCACGGCGGGGCGCTCGCTGACGGTGGAGGACTACGCGAACGAGCACGACCGGGCCTGGGAAGCGGTTGCACGCGACTACTACGGCCGCTGCGCGAACCTGCTGACCGCTGGCGGCTGCCCCACACTTCCCTACGAAGGTCAGCTTCTGCGCGTCGAGGACTTGCACGAGCGGGCGGTCGAGCAGGTCGGCGGGCCGATCCGTCTGGTGCCTGCTTCGGCGTCCACCGAGGGCCTGCAGGCCGATGAGGACGTGGTGCTGCGAGCCATGGAGAGCGAGACGGTGCGCGTCCGCGCCGTCCAGTCCTGCACTGTGCTGGACCGCGCCACGGCGCCGGAGGAGCTGGCGGCCGGCCGGGGTACTGGCAGGCACCTGTTCCTCGCCATCCGGCCGGCCGCGCGGTTGGCACGCCTGTATGAGCCGCTGGGCGCAGCGATGCCCACCGGTCCCCACACAGCGGTCCTGCGCGGCACCACGCACCGCGGTGGTCAGCGCGTCGTCACGATGCTGGACGTCAGCGACCGTCCCCCCGCCGACGTCTGCGCCCCCGGACTGCCGATCGTCACCAACATCAGCATGCGGTCCCTCGCCGATGATGCGACGCGCACGCGGTGGGCGCCCCTACTGTCAACGGTGTCGAGCACGGTGCTGGTCGACCTGTCGCCGACCCGACACCTCCGGCTGTGGCTCACCGGCGGCACCCACACTGCTCAGTACGCCCTCGTCCGTTATCAGGCGGCCGAACGAGAGGTCACCGCCGTGATCTGGCAGCTGGCCAGCGAGTCCGGTGGCCGATCGCGGCTGCACATCGCCGTCGTAAGTCCCACCTTTCCAGCCGCGCTGGAGGTGTGGATCGCCGCCCAGCCCGACCTGGCAGCCGTCCTCCGCCGCTGCGACGAGCTCGCCGATGGCCACGAGGAGCTGTTGGGCCTCACGATGGGCCATCTCCTCGCCGAGGAGGGCATATTCGACTTCCTTGCGGGAGATGCCTCGTGACCGGCCCATCAGCGTCCACGGCGCTCGAGGACCTCCTCGGCGACCAACCGGCGTCCAAGGAGCAGTTGCACGTGCTGTGGGCGTCGCTCACCGGCTGGACGGCGACCGATCATCCCGACGCGTGGGAGTCTTGCGAGGACGCCATCCTCGGGGCACTGGAGCCGGATCGGGCTCTTCAGATGCGGCCCGGTGGCTGGATCGTCGACCTGTCCAGCTCGATCGTGCGAACCACGGTCGCGGCTGCGCTGATCGGTGGTGCCATGTGGCCGGCCGGCCTGGACCAGCTGCCCGGCTTCGTGCTGCCCGCCGTCCTGCCGATGCTCTTCGACATCCGCCGGGCCCGCCTCACCCGGCAGGATCGCCGCCTTCTGGTCGACCTCCGGCTGCGCACGACAGCCCAGCAACTGAGCTGGCCTTGGCCCCCGGCCGCGATGTACCAGCGGCTGCCCACGACGGTCCGGCAGTCACTCTCCGAGGATGACTTCGCTGACTTCTTGCAACGGCTCGTCGCGATCGGGGAGGCCGATCCCGCCGACTACGGAGAGGTCCGCCTGCGGCCCGGCGGGCAACCGGCGTGGCTGCGCATCACCGTGGACTAGAGCTGCCGGGCCGAGCCAGCGCCGGACCGCGCCTCACCGAACAGCCATGCTCCTTGCCGATCTGCAGTACGCGTGATCGTCGGCGGTGACGAGCATCCGCGGCCTCGGCGCCGGACCGCAGCCGGAACGCAGGAAAGGCGGGTGGCGTCGTGCCCGGCGCAATCTGGCCCGCCCGTCTGATCCTGTGGGTTTGCAGTCCCTCGCAGCTGAGGAAGCCCAGTGCGTGGCGGCGTGGGTCGCCGGTTCGAGCGGGACGCCGTTGCCCTGCCGCCACAGCACTGCCAGGTGACTCTGCGCGCTCGGGCGATCAGTCCGATGCCGTACGCCGGCAGCCGCCCGGCCACGCCCAGGCAAATGCTGACTATCGCGTTCCGCGGTCACTACGGTGACCGGGCGTTTGCAGACGGCGCCGAGCTGTCGGCCGACCTGCGCGAAGCAAGGCTGTTGTCGCCCGCGGCTGCAGACCGTCCTAAAGGAAATAGACTAGTTCACAGGTTCACACTTGCAAGGCCCGTGAATCTGTGCCAGCATGATTCGCATGACGACCAGACCAGCCCGGCGGGCCACGAAGCGATCGGTCCAGTCGCGGGTGCGCACGCTGCACGTCGTGGACATCGAGAACCTGGTGGGGTCGGGGCGACCCGCGTTGTCCGACGTCGTGGCGGCGCGGTCCGCCTACCTCGACCTGGTGGGAGTCGGGCCGTTGGGCCAGTTCGTCATCGCGTGCAACCGCGGCTGCCCGATCGACGTGGGTTGTGGCTGGGGGCCTGGTTGTGCCCGATACCGCCTGGGAGTCGGGCGCGACGGCGCGGACTGGGAGCTGCTCGACGTCCTCGAGACCGAAGGCGTGTCGGATCGGTTCTCGCGGGTGGTGATCGCCTCGGGTGATGGCATCTTCGCCCCGACGGCCGGCCGCTTGGCCACCGCGGGATGTGAGGTCACCGTGGTGAGTCGGCGCGCCAGCCTGTCGGCGCAGCTGTCGTTGGCGGCCAAGAACGTCGTCTACCTCGCCGATCTCGACGTCGTAGGGGTGTCCGTCCCGGTCTCCGCGGGGAGCGCGGCATGACGGGGGAAGGCGCGCGCCAGCCGCAGCTGACGCTGGCGGACATCGCGGTGCTGGCAAACGTCGGCCGCCCCGCGGTCAGCAACTGGCGCAAGCGATTCGCGGACTTCCCCCAGCCGGTCGCGGGCACCGCCGCAAGCCCGCTATTCGACCCCTTGCAGGTGGAGGAGTGGCTTCGGCAGACCGATCGGTACGTGGGCCGTCCCGGGGTGGAGCACCGGCTGTGGAAGGCGATGGATCGGTTCCGGGGTGAGCTCCCGATGGAGACCGTGCTCGAGGCGGTCTGCGCGGTTGCGACGCTGCGCTACGTCACCGGCCTACCGCAGCGCGCCCGCAACCTCGCCGAGGGGGCAGCGCCCGCCCCGGAGATGTGGGCTTCGGTGGAGACCAGCCCGCCCCACCGGCAGTTGGACGACCTGCGGCACGCCGCCGTCAGGGTGGAGGCGGCAACTCCGTCGCTGACCGGGCTGCTGGCGCCGCCGCTGGATCGGCTGCCGGAGAGGGCAGCGGACCTGCTTCAGCTAGTGGGGGAGATTCCGGTCGAGGACACGGCGCGGCTGGTCGAGGCGGTTATCGGCATGCTGCGGCGGGCGACCGGGCGGGGTGGCCTGGAGTGGACCACCGCGGAGCCGCTGAGCGAACTGGTCGTCAACCTGGCTCGTCCGGTCAATGGCACGGTTTATGACCCGGCCGCGGGCGTCGCCGGCGCGTTGCTCGAGGCGCGCCGGGAGGCGGAGGGCCCCGTCCAGCTCACGGGCCAAGAGGTGAACGAGAGCGCATGGCGCCTAGCCAACCTGCGCTTGATCGTCCACGGCGCCGACGGCTCCGTCAGCCGGGGGAACACCCTGCTTCACGACCGCGAGCCGGGGCTGAGGGCGTCGCTGATCGTCCTCGATCCGCCGTTCGCGCTGAGCAACTGGGGCGCCGACGAGGTTCGACACGACCGCCGCTGGCGGTTCGGGGAGCCGACCGGGAAGAGCGCCGACATGGCCTGGGTGCAGCACGCGGTGGCTCACTTGGCGCCCGGTGGCCGCGCGTTCGTCCTCCTGCCCGCGGGGTCACTGTCCCGCGGCGGTGGAGATGGCCGTATTCGGCACGAGCTGATCCGGCAGGGCGCGGTCGAAGCCGTGGTGGCGCTGCCTGGCGGCCTTGTGCCCCGCACCGGGATCGCGCTGGCCCTGTGGGTGCTTACGCGGCCGGAGGAGTCGCCGGCCCGGGACCGGGTGTTGCTGATCGACGCGACGGCCTTCGAGCGAGCGTCGTTCTCGTCTCGGGCACCGGACGTGGTCGACCTGTACCACCGGTGGCGGCGCACGGGCGAGCTGGGTGAGGCGGACTGGGCAGTTGCCCCAAATCTGCTGGATCTGCTGGGGATCGAAGCCACCCTCCTGCCGTCCCGGTGGATCCCGACGGCCCTGGAGTCGGCGGACGCGGAGCAGGTGATCGGTGAGTTGCGGCGGGACGCCGGTCGACTTTCCTCCGCGCTGCGGGCGCTCGGCGCATCTCCGGATGTGCGGCTGGACGTCCAGGCGGCCACGGATCATGCGACGCGGCGTATGTCGGTAGAGCGACTCGTGACCGACGGAGAGCTGACGCTGTACCGCGGCGAGCGCGTGCCGCGCGATGAGCTGGATGCAGCTGGCGAGGTACCTGTTATCACGGCCTCGCATGTCCGACAGGGCGCGGTGCCGGATCCGGCCGACTGTCTCGGCGTGCCGGCCGACGTCCTCCAGGGACGGGTGGAGCGCACCCAGGCCGGAGACGTGCTCGTGCTGCCGGAGGGTGGGCCGATCCGCGCAGTCGTCGTCGAAAAGGGCGGGGCGATCGCCGCCTGGCCGCTGTGGGTGCTGCGGCCCCGCCCGAACTCAATCCATCCGGGCTATCTGGCGGCATGTCTGGCGAGTGAGTGGAACAACCGGCACCTCATGGGCAACGCCATTCCGCGCGCTCACGTCCGGGATCTGGAGGTCCCGCTACTGCCACCCGACGCCCAGCAGTCCGTCGTCGGACAGCTTCAACAGCTCGATGCCCTACGTCGGGACAGCGAACTGGCCGCGATTCTGGCCGGGAGGATGTCCCAACGGGTCGTCGATGGCCTTGCCGCCGGAGTTCTCACCGTCGACGAGAGCGACTGACGAACTGGTGACAGACCGCCGCAAGCGGGCCCGATTCACCCGTTCGGTGACAGACGGTGCCCCCAATGAACCGGAAATGTCAGCAGGTTTCCTTAACGTCCTCTGCCCGCCGCCCCCTCCGCACCGCCCCTCAAAGGAGCACCGAACGTGACCAAGCCGGACCCTAACTTCATCTGGTCGATCGCCGACCTACTCCGCGGCCCCTACCGTCCGAAGGAGTACGGCACGGTGATCCTGCCGTTCACGGTCCTAGCGCGGTTCGAGTCGGTGCTCGCCCCAACCAAGAAGGCAGTGCTGGCCGCGGCAGCCAAGTACGAGGACTCCCCGCCGCTCCTGCGCGACACGATGCTGAAGCGCGCTGCCGGCCAGGACTTCTACAACACCTCACAGGTCAGCCTGTCCGACCTCGGTGACCCCAGCCAGCTAGCCGCAAACCTCATCAACCTCATCGACGGCTACAACGAGGAGGTCCGCCAGATCTTCGAGCGTTTCGACATGCACAACGTCATCCGCACGCTCGACGACCGCGACCGCCTGCCCGACATCGTCAAGCGCTTCGCCGTCCTCAACGTCCACCCCGACCTCGTGAGCAACGCCGAGATGGGCGATGTCTTCGAGGAGCTCATCCGCCGGTTCATGGAGAGCAGCAAGGACCTCGCGGGCGACTACTTCACCCCGCGCGAGGTCGTGCGCCTGTGCGTCTCGCTGCTGTTCTCCCCGGACACCCACGACCTGTCCGACCCCAACCTCATCCGCCAGGTCTACGACCCCACCTGTGGCACCGGAGGCATGCTGTCGGAGGCCCACCAGTGGATGGAGGACCACGGCGGACAGGCCACCCTGAGCCTGTACGGCCAGGAGTTCAACGAGATCTCGCACGCGATGGCGAAGTCGGACCTGCTCATCCGGCGCCAGGACCCGCGCAACATCTACTTCGGCGACACCTTGCTCGACGACGGCCACGCCGACAAGACCTTCACCTACTGCCTGGCAAACCCTCCCTTCGGCCAGGATTGGAAGAAGCAGCAGAAGGCAGTCCTCGCCGAGCGCGCTTCGGACGGCGAGACTGGCCGCTTCGCCGCAGGCGTGCCCTCGGTCAACGACGGCGCCATGCTCTTCCTGCAGCACCTCGTCTCCAAGATGCGTCCCGCCGACCAGGGCGGTGGCCGCGGCGCCATCGTCCTTAATGGATCGCCCCTCTTCGCCGGAGGTGCGGGCTCCGGCCCCTCCGAGATTCGCAGGCACCTGCTCAAGAACGACCTGGTGGATGCGATCATCGGCCTGCCAACCCAGATGTTTTACAACACCGGCATTGCCACGTACATCTGGGTCCTCGACAACAACAAGCCCGCCGAGCGGCAGGGCAAGGTCCAGCTCATCGACGCCACCTCGCTCTGGGTCCCCATGCCCAAGTCGATCGGCGACAAGCGCCGGATGCTCTCGCGGGCCAACATCAACGCCATCGTCGCCCTCTACGGCGAGTTCGAGGACGCAGACCCGAAGCTCTCAAAGGTCCTGAGCAACGAAGACTTCGGCTACCGAACCATCACCGTCGAGCAACCTCTCCGGCAGGTCTTCGCCGTGGACGACGACGGCATCGAGCGCGTCATGGGGCTGCGGGGCATCAACAAGCTCGACAAGGACACCCGCCACGCCCTCCGTGAGGCTCTCGGCTCGCTCGACCAGACAGCCACCTGGACTTCCTTGGGCGACTTCGACAAGGCCCTGGGCTCGGCCCTCGGCGGCCAGGGGATCGGCCTCACCCCGGCCAACCGCCGGTCAGTCACCGCAGCCTTCGCCGTGTCCTCGTCCGAAGGGACGCTCGTGACCGACAAGACGGGTGCGCCGGAGCCCGACCCCGACCTGCGGGACACCGAGAACGTGCCCCTCACCGAGGACGTCGACGCCTACCTCAAGCGAGAGGTCCTGCCCTGGGCACCCGAGGCCTGGATCGACCACAGCAGGACGAAGATCGGCTACGAGGTGCCCTTTGCCAAGACCTTCTACGTCTACCAGCCTCCGCGTCCCCTGGCCGAGATCGACTCCGACGTGCAGGGTGCCATCGCCCGTGTCCAGGCTCTCTTCGCAGAGGTCAAGGCATGACGCAGTCGGCACCCAGGAACACGCCGCAAGGATTCCTCGACGCTGCGGGTGAGCTGCGTCGATTGGACTCGGTGGCTCGCACGTCGAGGTTCAAAGTCACTGCTGCGGAACTCGACGGACTCGATGTACTCCACTTCTCAATCCCCAATGTCCAAGCCACCGGCACGGGCGTAGTCGAGTCTGGTGACACCATCGATAGCGATAAGTGGCTTGTCTCCGAACCAGTCGTTCTTGTCTCGAAGCTCAACCCCCGCAAGGGGACGGTCGCAATAGCGGATCCGGCAGGACAACTTGCGGTGGCGTCCAGCGAGTTCGTCCCTCTGACTACCGACGACCCCGATGACGACCGGTTCCTCTTCTACGTCGCCAGCAGCGCTGTCGTTGCCGCCCACCTGGCCGCGATGACCACTTCGGTCACCAACAGTCATCAGCGAGTCGCCCCAAGTGATATCCGCACGTTGGGCATCCCTTGGCCAGCAAGGCTCGCAAGGGCAGCAATCGCGGACTTCCTCGATCGTGAGATCGCGCAGATCGACGAGATGATCAAGGCGCAGCTCGAGCTAATCGCGGTCCTGCGATCCCGGCGCACCGCCGAGGTGGTTGCCGCCGTGCGACTCCAGCAGGACGCCGACGACCTGCCCGCCGGCTGGGAGCTGCTTCCTTTCAAGTACGTCATCGCGTCTCGCTTCACCGGTGAGTGGGGCGGGGAACCCGGCAGCGATGACGTCGACGTGTCGTGCGTGCGCGTCGCCGACTTCCATCGGGCTCACCGTCGGGCCGGCACGGCCATCCCCACTACTCGCTCCGTCTCGGCGGACAAGGCCTGCGCGAAGGCCCTGCGCCCTGGTGACCTGCTGGTCGAGCGGTCCGGCGGCACGGCCAAGAACCCGGTCGGCACCGTCGTCCTATACGACGGCCCCGAAGGTGCGATCAGCTCGAACTTCATCGAGTGTGTCCGCCTGCGCGACGAGCACGACCCGGCCTTCTGGTGCTACCTGCAGGAGGCGGCCTACAGCACCGGCTTCACCCAGGTGTTCGTGCGACAGACCAGTGGCATTCAGAACCTCGACGCCCAGGAGTTCTACCGCGAGTATTTCGCCGCGCCTGGGTTGGCCGAGCAGCGACGCATCGCAGCTGCCCTCGACCAGCAGACCGCCCAGCTTGCCGAGATGATCGACGCCGCCAACGACGTCGTCAGCCTCCTCCGTGAGCGGCGTGAGGCCCTCATCACCGCCGCCGTCACCGGCGGCATCGACCCCGGCACCGGTATTGAGACCGTCGAGGAGACGCCATGACCTTGAAGAAGAACGAGGCGGCCATGGAGGCCGAGATCGTCGCCTACCTCGACGCCCACGGCTGGTGCCACGAGGAGGGCGCAGCAGCACGCTACGACCGGCAGCGCGGGCTGTTCCCCGACGACGTCTTCACGTGGCTGGAGAAGACCCAGCCTGAGGAGCTGGCCAAGCACCTCAAGGAGGGTCTCGACCCCGCCGCCGCGGCGAAAGCCCGCGACGGGATCCTCAACGCCCTCGCCTCCACCCTCGACAGCCCCCAGGGCGGCACGCTGACCGTGCTGCGCAAGGGCTTCCGGCGTGTCTCTTCACGGTTCGACGTGGTGCAGGCGAAGCCGACCGAGACCAAGAACCCGACCACGGTCAAGCGCTACGAGGAGAACATCCTGCGAGTAGTGCAGCAGGTGCACTACTCGCCGACCAACCCCCACAAGTCGGTCGACCTGGTCCTGTTCTGCAACGGCATCCCCGTGGCGACAATCGAGCTGAAGACCGAGTTCACCCAGTCCGTGGCCCGCGGCCAGCTCCAGTTCAAGAACGACCGCGACCCCGGGCCCGACGGCAAGGACGTGCTGTTCGCCTGGGGCAAGCGCGCACTCGTTCACTTCGTCGTGACCGACAACGAGGTCTCGATGACGACCAAGATCGATGGGGCGAAGACCACGTTCCTGCCCTTCAACGTGGGCAACGGCAACGGCCGCGGCAACCCCGTCAACCCCCAGGGTTCGCGCACCGAGTACTTCTGGCGCGATGTGCTCGACCGCGACGCCTTCCTCACCATCCTGACGAAGTATTTGGTCGTGCGCACCGACGAGAAGCCCGACCCGATCACCGGCAAGGTGGTCAAGTCGACCTCGCTGCGCTTCCCGCGCTTTCACCAGTGGGACGCCGTCGAGAAGATCGTCGCCAAGGTGACCGAGCACGGCCCCGGCGAGCGCTACCTCATCGAGCACTCGGCCGGCTCTGGCAAGACTGACACGATCGTGTGGACGGCCTTCCGCCTCGCCGCGTTACACGACGCCGAGAACGCCAAGGTCTTCGACTCGGTAATTGTCGTCACCGACCGCAACGTGCTGGACAAGCAGATGTCCGCGGCCATGCGCCAGCTGGACCCCCACGCCGCCCAGATGGTCAACATCGATGGCACGGGTGGCTCCAAGTCCCAGGAGTTCGGCGAGGCCCTGCGCCTGACGACCCCCATCATCGTCGTCACAATCCAGACGGCGCCCTACGCCCTGGAGAAGCTGCGCGAGCAGGCCGAGAAGACCGGCGGCAACTACGCCGTCATCGCCGACGAGGCGCATTCCTCGCAGACCGGCATGGCGGCCTCCAAGCTCAAGGCCGTCCTCAGCCCCGCCGAGCAGGCCGAACTCGACGACGAGGGCGAGGTCGACGCGCAGAGCATCCTGGCCGCCGAGCTGCCCCAGCGCGCCGAAACGCCCAACCTGACCTACCTCGCCTTCACCGCCACGCCGAAGTCGAAGACCATCGAGCTGTTCGGTACCCCAGGCGCCGGCGAGCCCGACGCCGACGGCAACCCGACCCCCGGGCCCTTCCACCGCTACACCATGCGCCAGGCGATCGAGGAGGGCTTCATCCTCGACGTCCTGCTCAACTACACCGAATACAACGTCGCCTACGAGCTGGGCCGCAAGGTCGCCGCGGACGAAGACGACATCGAGTCCGTCGACAAGGAGGCCGCCCGCAAGGCCGCGCAGCGGTGGGTGATGCTCCACGAGCACAACATCTCCCAGAAGGTCGACATCATCGTCCGGCACTTCCGGAAGAACGTCGCCCACCTGCTGGGCGGCACCGCCAAGGCGATGATCGTCACCTCCTCGCGAAAGCACGCCCTGCGCTACTACAAGGCGCTCGAGCGCTACCTCGACAAGCACGGGATCGACGACGTCCACGCGCTCGTGGCCTTCTCCGGCACGGTCAACGTCACCCCCGACGACACCGACATCCCGCCGGACCACCTCCTCCCAGTGGGGGACTACACCGAGACGTCGGTGAACACCGGCACCAACGGACGGCCGCTGGAGGACGCCCTCAACGGCCCCAACTACCAGGTCATGATCGCCGCCAACAAGTTCCAGGTCGGCTTTGACCAGCCCCTGCTGTGCGCGATGTACGTGGACAAGCGCCTGGACGGCGTCATGGCGGTGCAGACCCTGTCGCGACTCAACCGCACCTGGGCAGGCAAGGACCGGGTCTACGTGCTCGACTTCGTCAACGACGCCGAAAACATCCTGAAGGCCTTCAAGCCCTACTACGAGGGCGCCTCGCTGGCCCAGGTCACCGATCCCGACCTGGTCAACCAGCTCGCGCTCAAGCTCGACGCAACCGGCCTGGACCGGATCTACACCCACGACGAGATGGCCGCCGCTGCCGTCGCTGCCACCGACCCCAAGGCCACGCACGGCGCCCTCGTCGCCGCGGTCGACCCGGGAGCCGAGCGCTTCGTCAAGCTGCGCAACGAGGCGCGCGACGCGGGTGACGAGGACGAGATGGCCCGCCTGGAGACCTTCCGCTCGGACCTGTCCAACTACGTGAAGGCCTACGACTTCCTGTCCCAGATCGTGCCCTACGACCTGGAGATGGAGAGCCGGTCGATCTACTACCGCCTGCTGGCCAAGCTGCTGCAGGACGACACCCCCGGCATCACGGTCGCGGTGGACGACCTGGTCTTGAGCCGCTTCAAGGTGCAGAAGAAGGAGCCGGTGAGCCTCAACCTCGCCGCCGGCGCGGCGACCCCCCTGACGCCACTGGTCGAGATGGGCACCGCCCAGGCCCGCGAGCGCGACCGGGCCCACTGGGACGACATCATCGACGCGATCAACAGCCTGTTCGCCGACAGCGGCTTGTCCGCCGACGACGCCGTCCCTGAAATCGAAAACGCCCTACGCGACGCCAAGAAGGACCCGGCGCTCGTGGCCAAGGCAAAGGCCAACACCGACCTCGACTTCAACAGCGACAGCACGGTGGTCGCCGCGGTCCTGGACAAGTTCATCGACCGCCGCGAGCGCAGCGAGGAAATCATCAACGCCTTGCTGAAGGGCCAGAACCTTGAGACATTCCATAGCCTGCTCGCCCTGCTGAACTTCCGCAGCTACCTCGCCTCCGACTCCGACGGCGCCGACCCCGAGGCCGAGACCCCGCAGGACTAGGCCGCAGAGTAGAACGCTCGGCGATTCCATCCGTGCGACGCGCCTGGCGCGCGGATGGACTCAGGAGTCCCGTCGTCGAATAGGTCGAGCTCCATACCGCGGCGCGCTATCGGGGTGTCGGTGATCGACGGGCAGGCGCTGTTAACACGGATGCAGAAGTCCTCGAACATCTCGCAGGACAGTGCCCGGGTCAGCCGGACCACGGCGCCCTTGAAGGCGGACGACTGCGGCCCGTGGCCAAGGTAGGAGGTTGCGTGCAAGTGCCCTCGTGCCGTTGCTTGCGGAGATCCGCGAGCAACGGCACGACCGCCTCAGGCCGCGTCGTTCATGGCGGGCGGTCCCTCGTCGAAGAGGCGGCTCCACATCGCCTCCGCCTCTTCGGCGGTGCGGTCGTCGAGAGACTGGATCCGACTGTCTCGCCCCGGGTTCAGTGGAGGCTCTCAATCCACGTGAGGATGAGAGTCATGGCGGCACCGAGGAAGTACCCCGACGAGTTGCGGGAGCGGGCGGTCCGGCTGGCGGTCGAGGCCCGGCGCGATCCGGCGACCCGGACGGGGGCGAAGCGGGTGATCGGTGAGCAGCTGGGGATCAGTCCCGAGACGCTGCGCAACTGGGTGACCCAGGCCGAGATCGACGACGGCGCCCGGCCGGGCACCACGACCGATGCGGCGGCCCGGCTGGCGGAGTTGGAGCGGGAGAATCGGGAGCTGCGCCGGGCGAACGCGATCCTCAAGAGCGCGTCGGCCTTTTCGCGGCGGAGCTCGACCGCCCACAGCGGTGATCGTCGCCTTTATCGACGCCCACCGGGACGAGCACGACGGCGAGCCGATCTGCACTGTCCTCACCGAGGCCGGCGCGAAGATCGCCCCGAGCGGCTACTACGCGCACCGCCCCCGACCACCGTCGGCGCGGTCGGTGACCGACGCGGCCACCACGACGGTCATCGAGCGGGTTCACGCGGAGAACTTCGGGGTCTTCGGCGCCTGGAAGCTGCACGCCGAGCTGCACCGGCAGGGGCATGCGGTGGCCCGGTGCACCGTCGAGCGGCTGATGCCCGTCGCGGGGCTGCGCGGGATCACCCGGGCGAAGGGCCCGCGGACCACGGTGCCCGGGACCGGCCCGGACACCCGCCCGGATCTGGTCGACCGGGCGTTCACCGCGACCGGCCCGGATCAGCTGTGGCTCGCTGACATCACCTACTGCCGGACGGGCCTGCCCGTGATCTTGCGGCTGGTCTGGCTGCGGATGCGGGCTGAGCGGCGTCTGGGCGACCTTGACCTGCCGGGCGTACATCCGGGCGCTTTCCAACGCGAGCGCGCCCCAACGTTCATCGGGCCCGGGCACCGAAGCTGCCGGACCAGTTGGTGGCCGCGATCAGTTGGTTGTCGTCCTCCCACTGCACCAGATGCTATGTGAGTTAGGTCACACTTCTGCCCTGTCCACCGCTATGCTAAGTGGTCCATTGGGCGGCGCTCGACCTGGACTTTCGAGCCAGAGCGCAACCCTGCCACCTGCATGTATGCCATCGACCGCTGTGCTCGCTCCGCCCTTTGACAGGGCTCGCGCTGCGACTGAAGGCTCTCGGACATGAATTCCAGCCGGCTCCGTGGCAGCTGTCAGGTCTGAACCAGATGCCAACTCCACACGCCTTCGAAAGACCCATCGACGCCCGCTGGCTCGCACGCGCGGGTGTTAACCCGGGGTGTCCTACGGGGCAGCTGCCGGTCGACTTCGATCGGCTGTTGGCCAGAACTGACTACGACCCGGGAATGGGGAAATCTCTGCCTGCATTCGCTGCTGGCCTTATGTTCGAACGCAGCGTGGCCGGCGACGACGGCTCATACGGGCCGTTGCTGACTGCACTCAGCGAAGCGGGCCTGGACGTGGGCAACGGCCGAGTCGAGGCGGCCTCGACGATGGACGATGCCGACTGGCCAGCGTTAACCCGCCAGCGCATCGAACAGATGTTGCATGGGGACACGACGGTCATCCTCATCGTCCAGCCCGTTCTGTCTTTCGACTTCGCGGGCCGGAGCGTGCACATCCGTCCTGATGCGCTCGTACTCCTGGGCCTTGAAGGGCGTCTGGAGCCGGTCGAGCTCAAGGGTTTCCGCATCCGCGCCGGTCACTATCCTGCAGCGAAGATCGCCACGGCGCTCGAGCAGACAGCTGTTTCCCAGATCGCGTTGCGTCGCATCGTCACGAGTCTCGGATTCGATTCCTCTTGTGTTTCTGAGGAAGTCGTCGTCGTCTGCGCAACCGGTCGCGGCATGAAACCGCTGGCTACCCGTCACGCAAACGCTGACCGAGTCCTCACCCTGGAATCCCGCGTCGCATCCGCTGAGGCGCTCCTGGGGTCACTTCCGTCGCCGGAGTCACTACTCAAGGGCATCACCTCTGATACCGACCCGGCGAGCCGCTTGTCAGCCTTCAAGAACCTGACGGCCGCCTATGGCACCTCGTACACACCGAGTTGTCTTCAGACGTGTGGGGCCGCCTTCTACTGTCTGGAAGCCGCCAACGACGACCCCGCGCGGCTGGGCCCAACCCGACTGCTCGCTCGCGCTGGCAGCATCCGCACAGCCCTTGCCTGGGCGGACGGGGCGACCCCGACCGACCCGGCCCATATTCCGGTGGCCACTCGGCTATCTGAAGCATCCGCGCTCATCGACGCGGCGCGTGCAGACGCAGGCCTGCCGGCACGGGCGCCCGCTAGCTCCGAGGTGGGGGAGCACCCGTGAACGCCGTCCGAGAAGTTCTACAAGCGCAGGCCGGTAGAAGGCGGACCGCGGTGCAGGCCCGCTCTCGTCGGTTGGTCCACGCCCAGAGCAACCCGCGGCAACTAGTCCTTTTCCAGTACGCCGCCAACGACTTCTCCGTGATCGGAGTGGCTTTCGGCATTCCCGGGCGCCCGCCCACCCACGTCATCGCGTGTCCTGACCCGCTGGATCGAGCCGACGTGGCAGCGCGCTTGCAACCGCTACGCGATGCCCTGCTGGTGTGGTTGGACGAACACCAGGTCACGCAAGTCACGGATGAGCGCACCCGCCGCACCAAGTACGTCACGGCCGACGCCCCGCAACTCCTTGTCGCCGGAGCTGACGTGCTCACCGCGCTGAGCCACCTAGCCTACGACTGGCGCTACAACCCCAAACTCGACGAGCGCTGGCACCGACTCGGCGAAGAGCTCTGGGCCCTCTCCGACCAGCGTCACCAGCCGGGGCAGGCGCTCGTCGTGCCGCTCGCTGAGACCCTGGCCCAGCACTACGCCTTTGACCTGAGCAGGCTAGAAGAGGCGAAGTTGGCGGTAAGCGTCGCGCTACTCGATGCCGGCGTCAAAGGCGTTTCCAACGAGCAGTTGAGGTTCGCGCACCGCGCCGAGTCAGGACCGCACGGCAATCCGGACGCCCTCGACAAACCGGTGTGGCTAGCTCGCCAGTCCGGCGCCGACTCCGCGCCTGTCGTTCACAAGATCCTCGAAGAGACGTGGGATCGGTGCAGCCGCGCCTGGGCGCACGTGACCGGCATCCCGGAGGCGCAGTGCGCAACAACCGCGGCGGGGGAGGCGTGCAGAGCGTGGGCTGACCGGATCGGCCCGGTGCGTACCGGTGGTCCGCGCCGACGGCGCAGGGCACAGCCCGCGCTCGCATCCGCGGCGGTGATGGTGGCCCGTCTCGAGCGCGCCTGGGCCAAGTTCGAGGCCAACGCGGCCCAGGAGGATCCCATGATCGCGGCCGAGATGGCGGCGGAGGGCAAGGCGGTGCGGGCGAAACTCGCCTTCACTGTCCATCAATGGGGGCGGTCCAAGACCGTCGACATCGACGCCACAACGAAGGCGGCCGTTCCGCCGTCACCAGACGCGCTCGTCGGCATCGTCGGCACCAAGATCCGCGCGCTGGTGACCGCCATGAGCGCCGTGCCGGGCGGAGGTTGGCAATTGAGTCTCCACATCGGCGGTGACCGCGTGACGTCGGGGGTCAACGCGGCGACGCGGTTGACCGACGGCGACTTCTGGCTCGTGCCTGTGCCTCCTCCGGGGCCGCCGCCGATCGGCGGACCCGATACAGCTCCGCCCACCCATCCGATGGCGCGCGGCCGCCGTCCAACCAAAGCTGCCTAGGAGTCGCCATGCCGAACCTTCAGGTCACCGAACGTGCCGCCTCCGTGGGTCGCCTCCTCGGTGACTGGGCCATCGACCGCACCAGCGGTGGTCCGCTCGCTCACCACGACCACGTCCTCGTATCGGCTTTCGCAGGAGCCGGCAAGTCCCACCACCTAACCGACGCCGTGGCTCGGGCGATACAACATGAGGCCAGGATCCTCGTTGTCGCACTCACCAACGGTCAGGTCCGCGACCTCGCCCACCGACTGCAAGGCCGAGGGTTCACGGTTCTGCACTACGCCGCCGTCGGAGAGGAGATCGGTAAGCCACCTCCGGGACTTATCTCGGGCAACGATGTGCGCGCTCTGGCACGTGCGCGCTGCGTCGTTACGACGGTGTACCAGGCAGGGAAGCTGGCGAAGACGGAGGCGCAAGAGCTAGGCACCTTCGACGTCGGCTTCATCGACGAGGCATTCCAGGTCGGCACGACCCCGGAAGCGCTCAACGCGCTCACCGCGGCCAAGCGCTGGGCGTTCATCGGCGATCCAGCACAGATCGCCGTATTCACTCGCCTCGGCACGTCGCCCTTCTTGGGCGCCGACGATCCCGTCACATCGATCGTCGCCTCGGCGCGCACTCAAGGGTGCGATCTGGGCGTGCTCGAATTCGACTGGACCTGGCGCCTGCCGAATTCGGGGGCACAGCTACTGGAGCCGTTCTATGGCCGGAGAGTTCAGTCCGCAGCCGAGGACGAAGATCGCGTCCTGACAGTCGGCCCGCGCCAGTCGCTGAGCAGCAATGCACAGGCGGCCGACGAGTGCGTAGACCGAGCGGCCGCACTTGGGCTGGGGTTCCTCCAGCTGCCTGGCGATCCGCTAGAGGCAGCCGACCCACAAACGGCCGCCGGCGTGACGGCGATCGTCACATCACTGCTGTCGCGCACCGCAACCACTACGTGCGAGCGAGATGGCACCCGGCCGCTGGGAGTGGCTGACATCGGGGTCATGGTGTCCACCGAGGTCCAACAACGTGTCACCGCGCAAACCCTGTCAGCCGCTGGCTTCGGCGACGTCAAAGTTCGCACCTACAACGGGTCGCAGGGGCTTGAGTTCCCGATTTCCCTCCAGTGGCACCCCCTCAGCGGCGTCGAGGACACCGACGGCTTCAGCCTGGACCTGGGGAGGCTATGCGTCGGACTGAGTCGCCACCGGCAGGCCTGCATCATTGTCGGCCGGGGCGGGTTGCGCAGGGTGCTAGATAATCCGCCGCTGTCGCCGGAGGCGCCGTGGCCGGGGGAGCGTGATCGATTCCTCGCCGGCTGGTTGGCGCACGTGGGGCTCATGGAGCGGCTCGATGACGTCGGCGCCAGCGTGATCGCCTAACGCCCGCTCCTGCCAAGAAGTGGGATGCCTGCGGACTAGGGGAGCAGTCCATACGAGATGTCGAGGTGAGGAGCTGATTGACATGCGAAACGTCGGCTCTCCACGGACGCCGAACGTCACGTCCGCGTTGCCCGGTTCGCGCGAGAACTGGTCTCCGCACAGGGGGGCTGTGGTCGGCGGCTGGCTTGAATGTCTACGGGCGATCGACGCGGTCTGGTCCCCTAGCAGCGACGGCGAGCCGGTCATGGAAAGCGGTCCGGAGAATTCTTTGACGGTGCCTTCAGTGACGAGTCGCACGACCCGATCCCAGCATGGAACCGGATCACCTAAGGCCTAAAGGAACGCTGACAAGCATGAACGTTCGAGACATCGCCCTTTCCACGCGGGCCGGTCGGCCATCACGCCGGGCGAAGCGCATGGCTTGCGCTCGCCTGTCGAATGTTGCGGGCGGGGACGACCTGGGGCACCAGTTGAGTCAGACCTATGCCTCGCTCCCCTCATGGGCTAAGGAGAGACTCTTCGACATCGACAAGGACCTCGTCCTTCACCCGGCCGCCCATGGGGCGTCGGTCTATGAGGGGCCGAGCGGTGCAACATTGACGACGCTGTGGCTGACAAACGAGGATCCAATGTCAGCAGATGAGGTGTTCGTCGCTGTCTTTCTGGCGTCCGCGACCGCGACTGGGACGGGACATCGACGACGTCACCGTCGGGTGACGCATGGCGCCCATGCCTTGCCCGGAACCTTGCGGGAGACGCCCCTGACCCTGGAAGAGCAGCGAGCACAGGTGGCCGCGTACAAGCCCGGCGCGTTAGACGCCTCCGATGAGGACACCAGCAACTGGTTCACCGAGGTCTTCCGAGCACTCGTCGGAGCTCATCAGCCGGAGTATCTGCACCTTTCATCGAATCGCCGAATGATCCGTGCATTCCGGTTCATGGGTCAAATGCAGCAGACGCTAGTTGATCACGTCCATCGCGTCGTGGACTCGAGTGGGCGTGAAACCGACCCGCGTACTACGGAAGGACACCTGGACTTTTACTTCCAAGGCCTCTTCTCCGCCATCGACAGGGACAACTTGGTCCAGGCGCAGGTGGGAGGCAAGCTCGTCCGCAGCCGCGATAACCATGTGACCATCACCCACGCTGCCCTGCCTCCCGGTTGGCGCCGGGACGGCGGCTCGACCCGTGCCGTGCTGGACGAGGCGGCGGCGCCTCTGGTGCGGCTGCTGATCCACGCCATGGGTTATGAGTCGCAGGACACGCTGCGACAGGTGTTGCGAACCTCCAAGTTGGTCTCCCCGATGCTCAGTCCGGTGAGGCGTTGGACATGGGATCCGGAGTCCGTCGACGCGCTGTTGCGTGATTGGTCGCTCCCTCGGCCAGATGCGCCGGCGCCGCGCATGACGTCGCAGGACGGGGACCGCCTGCTTGTCGACGGACGGTCCTTGGATACCTATCGCCTCGACCGCTGGCTGTCGGCTTGGGAGTCCTCCGTCCTGGAGTGGGAGACGCGGATGCCGAAGGGGGCGTTTGTCAACGTTCCCGGAATTCGGCATTGGGAGGAGGAGTCCGGTGACACGGTAGCTTTGCTTCGCGCAGAGCTGCCGTCGCCAGCCGAGCCTTTCGCCAGTGAAGACGACCTGAGACGAGCGCGAGCCGCAGTCGACAGGTGGATCGAGAAGGGCCGGAAGCACGGGGAAATCATCTCGGCAGCTAAGTCGCGGGGAACGCTTCCCCTTCTTGGAGAGATCAGCGGCTACAGTGACGGGGACTTCGAGTACCGGCTCATCTCCCGGCACCTGAAGTTGGGCGGCACGGCCCAGCCTGCCTACGATCTCCGGCGCCGCCCATGCACGGGCGATCGCGTCGCCTGGCGGTGGGGGACCGGCGAGATCGGCGATTTGTGTGGCACGGTCGCCGCGGTCGACTTGCATCGCGCAGTTGCCGACGTCGCCACCGACATGCTTCGCGCCCGCGTCCGTCCACGAACCGACGGCGAGATAGAGGCGGACTACGCGCCCGTCAGGCCACTCTTCCGTCGTCGGCGGATGGGGACCCATGACCCGATGGCGCGCGAGAACCAGGCACTGACGGCTGCCGAGACGGCACGCACAATGGCGTATGACATGCTCAGTGAGCCGCCGATTGGCGATCCTGCTGCCTACCGCGCCAACATTCGACAGCGCCTCGAGAAGGCAGAGGCCGAGATCGAGGCAGTTCGCGCCCGCATAGCCATGATCGAGAAGGCTCGCTCTAGCGAGACCACGGCTGCGCCAGACGACCAATCGGCCCCGTCGGACTCGGCGTTCGCATCGGAATTGCAGGGCCTATTACTGGTCATCGACCGCCTCCGGGGCGCCCCACTCGTTGATCCACAGTTCGCCAGCGGGCTTCAGGAGGTGCTCCGCGTAAGGGTCGAACGCACCGAGGTTCAGCGGGTGCACTTCGACGTAGAGATTGCCGTTCCCGGCGAGAGTGGCAGCGTTCTGATCTTGCAGGGCGGCCACGGGACGGCTCCGATCCGAGGCTGGGCGCTTCCTCCGCAACGAGGAGAAGCGCCACCGGAGTCCCGCGCGGAAAGTGCCAGGCGGCGGTCCGAGGCGCGGAGCGCGGAGATCGTCGAGCAGATCATGGCCCAGGGCTCGGATTTCGTCAGCCTACTGCCGACATGGAATTGGATGGACGGCCCCGCATCCGCACAGGGACAGCAAATCCGCCTTGCTGGGGCAGCACACCTTGCGCGACTGGCCCATGAGCACGGCTACCTGTTGACCCCCAAGGTGGCCAGCGTGGCTATGCGAATTCCGATAGCAGACGTTCGGCGGGCCATTTGGAGCGCCATCCATGGCGATGTCGCTCCGCCGAACCTTGACGAAGCGTTTGCAACCTTCGTTGCGCGTGCCTACCTCGGTTTGGGCGCGGCGCAGAATTGGTACGATGGGCCCGTATCGGCTGTGCGCCGTGGTGATGCCAGCACATGGGCCTACCATCATGAGCCCACCGCAGCCGTCATGCGCATGCTCGTAAGCGCTCAGGATTCCTCCGCGCCCGGTTCCGAAATTGCGGAGACCATCCTGGCGACTGGCGGCTACCCCAATCTCGTCAATCATCTATTGGTGGCTCGGCCAACGACCGTCCCACTGCTGGAGCGCAGGACATGTCTCCTCGATGGCTGCCGCGCCAACTGTCGCAAGCATCGTCGGCTGGGCCTGCGTCCCTGCCCACATGCTGGCTGTCCGGGGCGGCTCGACACACCAGCCCGGATCTTCGAGGTGCCCGACGGCGTCCTGTGCTCGACCTGCAGGCGCATGCCGGACGCGCTAAGCCCAGTCTTCCCAGTGCCATACCTGAAAGCATGCGAACGACGGGACGCAGACCTCTTGCGCTACGCGCCGGACGTGCTCGCTCAGCGAGCCGCCGGGCGCAGGCAGCACGCACAACGTGACCATCAAGAGACCGCCGACGGCATGCCCGGGACAGATGCGTCAGTGGCTTGACTCCGGTCCGGCGCTTGCGACAACTGCCTGCCCCTCTTTCCCAGGCACGGAGGGGCCATCGCTGTCTCCAGGTGGCGGCAGGTCGCCAGCTCGGCGATGAGTGCGCGGTCGAGGCCGGGGGCGGCGTCGTAGTCGAAGTCGTCCAGGCTGGCCGGTGAGGGCAGTGAGGCGAACCGGAGCCGGCCGGCCAGCCGGCGGGCCTCGGTGTCGGAGACCTCCAGGGCCAGGCGGCGCTCGAGGGCGGCGGTCAGGCTGAGGTTCTCGGCGCGGGCGGCGTCGAGCACGCCGGGCAAGGCTTCGGCGGCGGCGTGCAGCTTGAGGGTGGCCAGGTGCCCGCGCAGCTGCTGGTAGACGCTGGCCTGCGTCGCGGTGCTCCGTTCGGTGGTCATCGGAGGGTGTTCCTTCCTCGGGCGGCGCGATTGTAGGCGGTCAGATCGATGACGACCTGACCGGGATGAGCGGTCTTCTCGCGGAGGTGGTCGGCGGCCGCTCGGGCCGCGGGGCCGGGTGGGATGCGCTGCTTGCGCCGGTGCGGGGCGGCGGTGGAGAACGCGGCCAGCGCGGCCGTCTGCAGCGCGGTGATGTGGCCGGAGTCGCGGACCATCACCCGGGTCCCGTCGGCGGCCAGCCGGTGGCGGGCGACCACCGTCGGCAGCCGGCCGGTGGTTGGGCCGGTGCTGATGTCGATGCTCGTGGCGCCGAGGCGGTGGGCCACGGTCACCGTCGTGCCGGTCAGCTCTGGTGGCACCGAGTAGCTGTTGCCGCGGTAGGCGACCAGGGCCTGCGCGCTCACCTTCCGCTCGACGGTGGTCACCGCGGGGAACGGCGCCGGCAGCGGCGCCAACCGCTCATCGGCCAGGAAGCTGGAGACGGTGCCTCGTCGGCCGCCGAGTGTGCGAAGCCGGGCGTCGCCGCGGGGCGCGCAGAACTCGTCCAGTGAGGCCTCCGCCTGCTCGACGGTCACGTCGTCGGCCAGGGTGCGCCACCAGCGCTGGGCGGCGGTGTGGTTGGCCTTCTCCACCACACCCTTGCGGTTGCCGCGCCGCGGCGGGCAGATCGCCACGGTGACGCCGTAGTGCTTGGCGACCGCGGCGAACGAGGCGCTCACCTTCCCCGAGCCGGGGTGGCAGACCGTCGCCATCCGGTCGAACCGCCAAACCCTGCTCAGCCCGCCCAGCCCGGCGCAGACCCGGTGGAGGGCGTCGATCAGGACTGGCTGCTCCATCGAGGAACAGAGCACGCCCCGCCAGCGGCCGGAGTGCGCCAGCGCCCCGACCAGCAGGAACGCCCTGCCCTGATAGCCGGCCGCGGCCCAGGCGGCGGGCGGGTCGGGCACCTCGACCCAGTCCCACTGGGTCTCCTCCCCGGCCGGGTGGTCGATCACCGCGGCCGGCCGGCCCTTCGTCGGGGCGCGCGGCTGGCACGCCGGGCGCAGGTTCCGGGCCCGCAGCTGGCGGGTGAAGGTGGAGTAGGCCCGGTCGTAGCCCAGGTCGACGACCTCGTCGAACGGGGTCATGGCCCACAGGTGCGGGTCCTCGGTCAGCGGGCCCGGCAGTAGTCGACGAACGGGTCGAACAGGTCCGGGCCGGCCGGGGCCCGGACCCCGGCCTGGCGGCCGCTCAGGCAGGCCCGGATGGTCTTGCGGTCGCGACCCAGGTGCCGGGCGATCGCCGAGATCGTCCAGCCCTGGCGACGTAGCGCGTGCACGTCGATGTCGTCTTCCCGCGTGAGCATGAGAGGCAGGGCTCCTTCGAGGTGGTGCGGTGGTCAGAGACCGCCATCCTCGGAGGAGCCCCCGCCGTCTCTGGCGGAGCTCCACGGGTGGAAGCTTTCAGTGAGCAGGTCTGGGGAAGTTCAGATGAGCGCCGTCAGGGGCGAGGCATGTCGAGCGTGCTACTTCCCTCCGGGTCCGGCGCCCTTCGCGTTGACCTCTTCGACCCCGCGCAGAACGTTCTGATCGAGGCGAAGGCCAAGAGCTCTCGTGAGTACGTTCGGTATGCGGTTGGCCAGTTGATGGATTACCGGGGCCGATCACGCCACGTCCGAGCCTCGCAGTCCTGCTGCCCGAGTCGCCGGCTCAAGGCATGCTGGACTTGCTCAGGGAGCCGAACATCTCGGTGATCTTCGAGGCGGGCAGCCGCTTCATAGATCCGACGTTGGGGCGCGTTCAGGTTCCGCGGCGGGCAACCTCTGAAGGCACTCTCTAGCGGCGCGGCGCCTGATGCCGGTGCGCCTCTGCGGGGTCCGTAGGGGGAACACCGGATTGCGGCGATGCCGGCGACGCTGCGCTCGCAGGTGGCCATGAGCGCCTCCGAACCCGCTAGACCCCCGCTAGTTGGCCTGGAGTCCAATGCCGTAAGTATTCACGATCCGTACTCGTTCTCGAACTGCCGCAACTCGCGTTCATCTGAGGCATCGCTTTACTGGTTCGCCGAATCGCCTGCCAGGGACCGCATCGCAAGAGATGTCGTACGCGCAGGGCAGCACAGGCCCATGGCTGGCGTCATGGAGCCGCGGGTCGATGGCGGGGTGACCATCCTCTGGGACCGGGACAACCATTCTAGAAGGCGAGACACCTTTCCCAGTCTCGCGCAGTTCCTCGGACGCCTGGGCGGCCCGAATGTTCGCCGGTTTGCGTCGGGCCACCCCGGCCTACTGAGGGCCTCGGCCGAGGCTGTGCGTCGCAGTGGATTCCACGTGGCTTCTGGTGGGTGGCAACCCGACCGGGCTGACCGAGCCTTCTGCACCGGGCCAAGAAGCAGGCGCGTCGGGGCGGCAGGTACTTTTGAATTGCCAGCAGTGATGGAGCGTTCGCATCCGTGGCAAGCTACGGTCGCCTGTTCGTGCTTAGGCTCGACGAGACTCTCGTGAGTCGACGACTGTTGCGAGCCGCCGAGGTCGTCATCCGCTTATCGCCGGCACCGGGTGGTTGGCGCCTGCGATACGTCAGCAGCTCGACTCCGACCCGGGCGGACCGGAGATCGTGAGTGCTCATGGGCCCTGCGTTGCCAGCCGAAGCTTCGGCCGAGCGGACGAGGTTATGAAGCGCCCCTAGCCGCGTCGTCGTCGCTAGCGATGGCCGACAGGAACGGTTCGACGAGCCCGTGTTTCGTCAAGCATGGATGTCGCCGCGTCGGCGAAGACAGCGAGAAGTGGTCCCGTAGTTGCCCAGGCTTGAGGTCCGCAGCAGGCGCGCAGTTGATGATGCACCACAGCGAACTGTGCGAGGCGGCCGGACGTGCGTTGTCGACGACCGGGCCTGCGGCGAGTCTGCAGTTCCGGCCCAAGTCGATGGCGCGTCCATTGTTTCACTCAAAGGAGTGAGTCGCGTAAAGGATGGTCATGCTGGCGGGCCGCCGATTGCGTGATTGTCCTACTCCATCACCAACCGAGGATTTCTTCCATGAAGCACCTTGCCCGCCTTGCTGTCTGTTTGCTCGAGGCCCACTACTGCGCCACAGATCCACAACTCAACCCGGAAGACTACAACTGGGAGGATCACAACGCCACCATGCACGAGGCTGTTGAACTCTCGGACGACGAGAAGGACCATCTGGTCCGCTTCTGCCTGGATCTTTCGGTTCATCTCGCGAGAACCGGTGATGCCGCCCTCGGACAGGACTTCTCTAGGATTGTGGTGGCAGATTGGCACGGCCGCGGGTGGAAGACTCGCACTGATCGCTCCGGCGATGTGCGCGCGACCGTCGCGGCAATGCCGGGGTATCGAGTATTCGACTCGTGGGGGTCGCCTTCCCTCATGCCTGCGGCCGACGATCCGCATGGGCTTTCCGCGAGTGACCGTGAGGCGCTGTGGTGTTCTCTTTTGTCGGATGAGTCACTCGATGAAACACCTGAGGACAACCAGACTCCCCGCGGCTCGGACGCCGAAGTTATTCCTATCGCTGAGTTGAGGCGACGGAGGGACTTGCGCCGCAAGGAGCCGTGGTACCGGGACTAAGCGCCGGAGTTCCTGTCCCGAGCTCTTGCTGAGCCGGGCAGGCAGGCGGCCGCGGTGCGTCCCTACTGCACAGCCTCCGAGACTCCCTGGGTGCAGTAGCGCATTCTGGCCGGCTTCGAGCATTACCACGCGCCAACAGGACCGGGGCACCTTCGGCCGGTACCTCCACGACGCTGATGACGGTGCGAAAAGAGGGGCCGCTTCCAGCGACGAGACGGCAGTGCCAAATTGCGTCCGTGTACAGGCGGGGCTGGGTCAAGACCGCGGGCACGCGGGAGGACGGGGGAGCGCAACGACTCTGGGCTCTCAATGCACCCTTGGCCTGACGTGAAATTCGGTCAGCCAGGCCTGGGGCTTGTCCTGGGTCGCCGCGCTACCGACGAGCGGCGACAGCACAATCTCGACGCACGGGTTCCGACTCGCCTCCAGCGGGGCGTGACATCTAGTGGACGCAGCGCATGCTCAGGTCCACCGCAACGCCCGCATCCTCGATACAGAAGGCATCGAGGTCAGCGGGCCCGCATTCAGCGATCTCCGCACCCTGCAGTGCAGCGAGCAGCTCGAGCTTCGCCCTGCGCTCCGTCTGGCTCATCGCCATGAGACTAGGAATGTCGTTCCGGCTAGGTCGCGTTTCCGCGATCAAGCGCAGGTCGGCCAATGGGCGAACCCCTTCACGCCAGAGTGCACTGGCCGTGGCCCAAGCCCTCAGGTCAGCGCGTGAAAGCGCTAGCGCCACTCGCTCGGAGCGCTCGCCGTGCTCCCCGTCGAGGGGCGACGAGAGTGTCACGTCCTCTTCGCAGTCGCAGTCGGACACTGCCGTCACGTCGCATCCGATGGCGATGGGGGAACCGTCCACCACCAGAGCGACCTCCGCAGGTAGACAGATGCGGTCGTATTGGGCGCCAGCTCCGACCCGACGACCAAAGTCCGTGAAATCGCGCGCCGCGGAGTCGGAGAGGCCGATTCGAAGACGAAACAGGTGGCCGCTGCATGTCTCCGTCGGCGCGCCCCAGCGTGTTGCGGTCACTACCGTGGTCGTCCGCAATTGCAGGCCCGGTGATTCAGGCGTGATGGTTAGGCGAGTATCCGATGCCATGAACGATCTCGCTGGCACCGTAGAGGACATGCACACGGTATAGGCATCGGCGCTGAGCGACCGTCACTGAAGCGGTAAGCAGACTCTCGGTGCGGCGGTCGGGTGATGTCAGCCGAATGATCACGGTTTCGGTCGGGTGGCCACCCCTGTCTGCCGATAGGAGGCAGGCGTCCGGACGGTCCGGATCACGAAGGGCTTCATGAACGTCAATGACAGTGGGCATCCGGTAGTTCGGGTGGCCCAGCAGCAGCACGCGCGGATCGGCGTCCGAATCCACGCCGTCCACACGATGCCGCCCTTCCAGCGGCTACGCCGTGGCTCGGTGCACGGTCGAGTGGCTGATGCGCACCGCCGGGCTGCGCGGCATCACCCGGGCGAAGGGACCGCGGACCACGATCCTCGGGAGCGGCGCGGACAGCCGGCCACACCTGGTCGAACGCGCCTTCACCGCGACCGGCCCGGACCAGCTGTGGGTCGCCGACATCACCTACTGCCGGACGTTCACCGGCTGGGTCTACGCCGCCTCCGTCACCGACGTCTACTCCCGCCGCGTGGTCGGCTGGCAGCTGTCCCGCAGCTTGCGCACCGACCTGGCCCTCAATGCACTCGAGATGGGCATCTGGACCCGCGCACTCGAGATGGGCATCTGGACCCGCCGGCGCGCCGGCCGCGACCTCGGCGGCCTGGTGCGTGCAGTACGTCGCCGTGCGCTACACCCAGCGGCTGGCCGAGGCTGCCGCGGTCGCCGCGGTCGCCGCGGTCGCCTCGTCCGGCTCGACCGGGGACTCCTACGACAACGCTCTGGCCGAGGCGTTCAACTCAGTGTTCAAGGCCGAACTGGTCCACAACCGCGGTCCCTAGAAGGGCATCGACGACCTCGAGACTGCCACCGCCGAGTACATCGACTGGTTCAACCACCGACGCATGCACGGCGAGATCCGACTCGTCCCACCAGCCGAGCGCGAGGATAATTTCCACCGGCACAAAACCGCGGCGACTACCGTCGCCGCGTCAGTTCCGAGCCTCTACTGAACCCGGGGCGAGACAATCGGCCGGCTTCGTCGTCGGTCGCTCCGCGCCCCGGTGCGCCGACGGGAGGCGCCCCCTCGCTGACTCGACCGCCGCTTCGACGTCGTGCCAGGTGAGCCAGTCGAGTCAGTTCACGGTGAGCCGAGAGGTTGGCCCGCTCGCGGGCTGGCTGAGTCCAGACAGCGCGAGCTGTGCTGCCAAGTCACCAGCCCCCGTCTCCCTGACGTCGGCGGCCTAACGCTGCTACGTAGAGGGCGGATGCCGGGTCAACCGTCGCCGGTCGAGGAATGCTCGGCCGCTAGACGGGAACGAGCTCCCTGAAGCGTCTCAGTGCCTATGCGCCCACTCGAGCCCAACAGCGACGTCCGCTTCCTCGATGGCGTAGAGATCCGCGTCGGCTGGGATGGTGATGCCCCCGGGAGCCGCGGGCTGCGTGAGGGTCGCGAGGATATGTAGATGACGCAGGCGCGTCGTACGGCTTTGGTCCATGAGACCCGCCACCTCCGACGGTTGGATCAGAGCATCGACCATGAGGTTGAGGTGCGAGAGAGGCCGCGCCCCCGCCAACCACAGAGCACGGGCCTTCGACAACCGAATGGCGTCGGCAAGGCTGATCGTCACGGCAGCGTGCTCGGCAGTTGACGTTGGTGCCGACTCGCCAAGTAAACGCGGCAGCCGCAGCAGGGCATCGTCATCGCCCGCGAAGCACTCCAACTCCATGCGCTTCGCGGTGCGAACAACTTGACCGTCCATCTCGACCGTCGCGGTGACGTCAACGGTGCACCAGGTGTCCGTCCCCAGGGCGCACTGCTCGGCGAAGTCGTCGAACTTGTCTGCAGCCTCAGGCGCCAGAAGAATCGTCAGGCGGGCCAAGTGACCACAGTCGGGGGAGGACGCGTGGCGCCAGGCGGTCGGCTCCATAAATGCCGTCGTACGAATCCGGAGGCCGGAGGATGTCTCATCGAACACCACGCGACTGGCCGGGGCGAAGAAGGACTTGAACGGGAGGACGATCGAGGAGGTCATGTAGTGACGATCGGCCAGTTTCGCCGTGGACGCGACCACTCCGCGAAGCTTTCTTCGCACGACCTCCCGGAAGGCTGGACCACCTGCCCAACGGGCCTGACTGTTCGGCGCTCGGCTACGGGTCCAGAGTCGGCCATTTAAGCCTCTAGTTCTGACAGTTCGCCGTGGATGGCCTCGCACATGCTCTCCAACTCCTCCAGGCGGGTGTGCCACATGTCCAGTTCCCGGTTGGACTGAGGGTCCCGAGGGACGCCCAGCTCGTCGTACGTCTCGTGGTACTCCGTTAACAAGTGCCGATAGCCAGCGAGTTTGGCTTCGAGTGTCCGCCGTTTCTCCAAGCGATACCGATCGTGGGAGGCGCAATAGCATTCGCCAGTGATGTCCGTTGGGTGCGGTGGAGTGAATGACGCCATGGGCTCGGCATCGGCATAAGAGTGCGCCGAATTGACCACTTCGACAGTCCGAACCGGGTCGTGGTGGTGACGCTCATCACTAAAGAAGGCCCGGCGGCAAAGTCGCATGGGCTGTCGCGTACGCGGCGAAGCGCCCGAAATAGGGTATTTGGCCGGCACTTCGCACTTTCGTCCGGTCGGCCGATTTATCTGCCGATTACAGGCCGGCGTCCGGACAGTCCGGACTCGGAAAGGGCGCACATGGACACGAATGCGAACGAACGCCACAACGTCCGAGCACTGCTGTATCCACGGGGAGTACGCGGCCCGCGACCGCACGCGCGGCAGGCCCTCGATGCGGTAAGGCCGGCAGCCCTGGCCCGCCAGGATCTCGACCGACGACGACCTGTCTGGCTCGCCGATGACGCGGCGATGCCCTCCGAGAGGGTCTGGACGATCCTCACCAAGGGGCCACATGCAGAGGAGGGCCTCACGCCTTGGGCTGCGTTCCAGACAGTCTTGACGGGGCTCGCCAACGCAGGTTGGAGCCGGGTTCATGTTGAGCGGGCTCTCCACGAGTGGCGTAGTTCGGGCACACCGGGCCACTGGTGGCTCGATGCGCAGCGCGGCAGGGCCCGCCAGTTCGATCGAGCCTGGTGCAAGGCCATCACCCGCGTAACACAGCGGCCGGCCGACCCGCGACAGGGCCGCCATGCGGAGCCCCGCCATGACCGCGACGTCCTTGCGCTGCTGGACGAGTTCAGGGAGCGCATCACTCACGACGCGTTTCTGCCAGCCGGGCTCCGGCTCCTGTCAACAGGCAGACAGTCAGTGGAAGAGCGGGTCGTCCTCTACGCCCTCGACGCGCTCGCCCGGGACCACCTGAGCGCCCTCCCACTCACCGTCGGTCGCGACGGCATCCTGGTTGCGGCGTCGGGACGAAGTCTCACGCTGCTCACCAACTGGTCGCAGCGCCCGCTCTCCCGGCGCTTGCGCGCCCTCTGCGGCTTGGACGGAGACGACGAGGGTCGGCGCAGCCTCATCGCACGCCTGAACAGAGGGAGTCGAGGCGATGCGGCGACCTACGTACTCCGCCCGCGTGGACAGGTGGCGTCGTGCTCACAGATCTCTTCTCTCGGGGAGAGATCTATGAGCGATGTGGCGCTGGTCCGCTCCGTGCTTCCTCCCGACATGGACATTCTCCGGCACGACCTCTTTGTTCCTGACGTCCCGTCGGGTCCTGCAGGAAGTGGACCTTCGAAGGGGTTGGGGCTCACGACCGCGCTGGTGATGAGCCTGCTCGCGACGAACACCGAGGGTCTGTCCCGCCGTGTTCTCGCCACCGTTGCCGGCAGGACGGAGAAGGACCTGGAGCCCGTGCTCGCGGACCTACTCGCATTCGGACGGTCGACGCACAAGCGAGGACCCGTCCTGGTCGAGGAGGACGACGACCGGATCAGCCTCGCCAGCACGCACGTCGACTCGCTTGTAGACGACCTCGATACCTGGGCGGCCACGCTGGGTCTCGCAGGGATCCTCTGCAGCCGCCAGAAGCAGGTGGAGTCGGAACGACACGCCTTCCACCGCGGCAAGCGGGTACAGCCACAAGTGACGCAACCGAGCGGCTCGCCGGTCCCCACCCGAGAGGACCGCCCGGACGTGGCCTGACCGGCCCAGCCACGGGGGCGGTGCGCCCGGCCGATGCGCTATCAGGCGCCAGGTCAGCCCAGGCGCGCCGACCGAGCCTGCTGATTCACCCGAACGTGTGACCAGTTTTCGGCCCTGAACCGCCCGAATCGAAGCACCGTCGGCCGATTGCAGGCCCATGACTCAAGACGAACGCTCCGAGGCAGGCGGAGCCATCACCTTCCGCCCCCCGAACGACTACCCCGTTCTCAACCCGTCCGCCGCTCGACTGCTGCTGCAGATCCTCCGACCTGTCGGACCTGTGATCGACCATGGGTCGGACCCCGACATGATCAAGGAGGCTTCATGAGCCGCCCGACCAGCCACCTCCACTCGGTAGCGCCCGTGCCGCTGCGCTTCGCGTTCTACGGCCGCTGCTCCACCGAGGACCTCCAGGACCCGGAGACCAGTCTCGGGTGGCAGCACCGCGGAGCCAGCCAGTTGGTCCAGGGCTACGGCGAAATCGTCGAGAACTTCTTCGACGTGGGATACAGCCGGTCGCTGCCGTGGCAGCGCCGTCCGGAGGCGACGCGACTTCTGGCCGCCATCGCTGCCCCAGACCAGCCGTTCGACGCGATCGTGGTCGGCGAGCCACAGCGGGCGTTCTACGGGTCGCAGTTCGCGAACACCTTTCCGCTCCTCCAGCACTACGGCGTCGACCTGTGGGTCCCGGACGTCGGTGGCCGCGTCGACCCCGACTCCGACATCCACGAACTCATGATGGTGATCTTCGGAGGGCTGGGAAAGGCCGAGCGCCGCCGCATCCAGAAGCGCGTCATCGGCGCCATGGAAGCCGCGACCATCAATCAGGGCCGCTTCCTGGGAGGTAGGCCGCCCTACGGGTACGTCATCGCGAGCGCCGGCCCGCACCCGAACCCGAGCAAGGCCGTCGATGGCATCACGCTGCACGTCCTCGAACCGGACCCCCTGACCGGACCGGTGGTCCAACGAATCTTCGATCTCTATCTCGGGGGCACCGGGTTGCGTGGCATCGCCGGGCGGCTCAACGACGAGGGCGTCCCGTGCCCCTCCGCTCATGACCCGAGGCGCAATCCGCACCGCCTGGGCGATGGTTGGCAGGCTTCGACCGTCCGGGCGGTGCTCACCAATCCTCGCTACACGGGCACTCAGGTGTGGGGTCGCTGGCACCGGGTCGAGCGACTGCTCGACCCGACCGACGTGGCCGCAGGTACCGTCACCCGGTTTCAGCGCAGTGCACCGGAGAGAGTTGTCGCGAGTACGCGCCCCGCGCACCTGGGGCTCGTTTCCCAGGAAGCGTTCGACCGGGTGCAGAGTCTCCTCACGTCCTCGGCCGCCGCGGGCGGCACAAAGCCGCGCTCTGCGCGAGCCACGGCGTCTCCCTATCAACTCCGCGGCCTTCTCAACTGTCGTCTCTGTGGGCGTCGCATGGCAGGTCATCGGCGCGGGCCGACGTTGTACTACCGGTGCCGCGCAGCGGACCTGATCCCGGCTCAGCGGGAAGGGCATCCGAGCACTGTCAACGTCCGCGAGGACACGCTCGTGCGGCTGCTGCAGGAGTGGCTGCTCGGCTTCTTCGCTCCGGAGCGGCTGGAGCAGACGATGGAAGCACTCGCCGGCGCGAGCGGGCCGTCCTTGGCGGAGTCCACCCAGCGTGCGGTGGTCACCGGCCGCCTGAAAGACGCGGAGAAGCGACTCGCCCAGTACAAGGCAGCCCTCGGGCAGGGAGCAGACGTCGCCCTCGTCAGCGCCTGGATCAACGAGGCAACCGCGGATCTGGCACAGGCACGCCTCGATCTGTCGACCGTGGACGGCGCGGTCCCGCAACACATGAGTCGAGAGGAGTTGGAGCGCGTGGTCGACGACATGTCGCTTGTCGTCTCCCGCATCGACACGGCTGATCCGGCGACGAAGGCGGCGCTCTACCGCGACCTCGGTCTCCGCCTCACCTACGACCACGATGAACAGGAGGTCGAGGCGGAGATCAGCACCGCCGAAGCGTGTGCGAAACGTGGTGTCCGAGGGGGGACTTGAACCCCCACGCCCCGCAAAGGGCACTAGCACCTCAAGCTAGCGCGTCTGCCATTCCGCCACCCGGACAAGGTGGGCCACCCTCTCGGGCGCCGTGGGCAAGCATAACGGAGCCCGGCGGCGACTCGGGACGGGCCCCGGTGGCACCATCGGCGGCATGTCCGAGACGACCCCGCAGCCCCTTGCCACCGCCCAGGCCGAGGTCGCGGACCTGCTGTCCGACCTGATCCGGATCGACACCACGAACACCGGGCACACCGCCACCAGTGCGGGGGAGCGCAAGGCCGCCGAGTGGGTCGCGGCCAAGCTCGACGAGGTCGGGATCAGCAGCGTCATCCACGAGTCCGAGCCCGGCCGGGCCAGCCTGGTCGCCCGGATCGAGGGCACCAACCGCGACCGCCCGGCGCTGCTGGTGCACGGCCACCTCGACGTCGTCCCGGCCGACCCGTCCGAGTGGAGCGTCCACCCGTTCAGCGGTGAGCAGCGCGACGGCTACGTCTGGGGCCGGGGTGCGGTCGACATGAAGGACATGGACGCGATGACCCTCGCGCTGGTGCGCGACTGGGCCCGCACCGGCGTCAAGCCCGACCGCGACATCGTGCTGGCCTTCGTCGCCGACGAGGAGGCCGGCGGCAGGTACGGCGCGCACTTCATGGTCGACCACCACGCCGACCTCTTCGAGGGCTGCACCGAGGCGATCAGCGAGGTCGGCGGGTTCAGCATCACCGTCCGCGACGACCTCCGCCTCTACCTCGTCCAGACCGCCGAGAAGGGGCTGGCCTGGATGAAGCTCACCGCCGCCGGCCGCCCCGGCCACGGCTCGTTCGTGCACGAGGACAACGCCGTCACCCGGCTCGCGCAGGCGGTCTCCCGCATCGGCTCCACCCGGCTGCCCACCGTGCTCACCCCGCCGATGCGGCAGTTCCTCGCCGAGGTCGGCGACGCCTACGGGGTGGAGATCGACCCGGACAACCCGGACGAGGCGCTCGCCCGGCTGGGCAGCATCAGCCGGATGATCGGCGCGGCGCTGCGCAACACCGCCAACCCGACCATGCTCGACGCCGGCTACAAGACCAACGTCATCCCCGGCACCGCCAGCGCCACCATCGACGGCCGCTTCCTGTACGGCCAGGAGGCCGAGTTCGAGAAGCAGCTGGACGAGCTCATCGGCGAGGGCGTCACCCGCGAGTGGATCACCTACGACCAGGCCGTCGAGACCACGTTCGACGGGCCGAGCGTCGACCTGATGGTCCAGGCGCTGCAGGCCGAGGACCCGGGTGCCCGCGCCGTCCCGTTCACCATGAGCGGCGGCACCGACGCCAAGAGCTTCGAGACCCTCGGCATGCGCTGCTTCGGCTTCTCCCCGCTGAAGCTCCCCGCCGACCTGGACTTCGCGGCCCTGTTCCACGGCATCGACGAGCGGATCTCCATCGACTCGATGCAGTTCGGCATCCGGGTGCTGGACCGGTTCCTGCGCGGCGCATGACCGGCCCGGGGATGATGCCGGGATGACTGCGATCACACCGGGCAGCGTCGCCCTGATCACCGGCGGCACCGGCGGACTCGGCCGCGCCCTGGCCGCACTGCTGCGCCGGCACGGGGTGACCGTGGTGCTCGCCGACCTCGACGGCCTGCGCGCGCGGCAGACCGCCGCCGACCTCGAGGCCGCCTTCCTGCCGCTGGACGTCACCGACCGCGCGGCCAACGCCGCCGTCGTCGCCCAGGTCGAGGCCGACCACGGCCGGCTGGACGCGGTCTTCCTCAACGCCGGCATCGCCGGCAGCGGGCGGCAGCCGCTGGACGTCGACGACCTGCTGCACGTCGTCGACGTCGATCTCCTGGGCGTCGTCTACGGCACCGAGGCGGCGCTGCCGGCGCTGCGCCGCGCCGGCGGGGGGTCGATCGTGGTCACCGCCTCGCTCGCCGGGCTCGCGCCCCAGGCCACCGATCCCGGCTACAGCATCGCCAAGGCCGGGGCCATCGCGTTCGTCCGCTCGCTGGCGCCCCGGCTGGTGGGCGACGGGATCACCCTCTCCGCGGTCTGCCCCGGCTTCGCCGACACCGCGATCATCGACCCGCTGCGGGAGGCGTTCACCGCCGTCGACTTCCCGGTGCTCAGCGCCGAGGAGGTGGCCGAGGCCCTGCTCGCGGCGTGGACCGCCACCCGGCCCGGGGCGGCCTACGTCGTCCAGCCCGGCGTCGGCGCGGTGCCGTTCCGCTTCCCGGGAGTGCCCAGCGCGAAGACCGCCGACGGGCAGACCGCCGCGCTGCCCCCGCGCCTGCTGCCACCCGGCAGGTCCTGAGACCGGTCAGCCACCCACGCGGACGGCCAGGACGGCGACGTCGTCGTCCAGCTGGCCGGACATGCCGGCGACCAGGGCGTCGCACAGCTGCTCGAGCGGCTGGTCGGCGAGATGGCCGAGCTCCTCGACCAGCCAGGCGGTGCCGGTGTCCAGCGGGGCGTCGCGGCGCTCGACCAGGCCGTCGGTGTAGAGGACGACGGTGTCACCCGCTGCCAGCACGACCCGGTGGTCGGTGCGCGGGACGTCGACGGCCATCCCGAGCAGCAGTTCGGCGGGCCGGTCCAGCAGCTCGGCGCGCCCACCGGCGGACACCCGTACCGGTGGTGGGTGACCGGCGTTCGACCAGCGCAGCAGCGTGCCCGTCGATCCCGGCGTCGGGCTGGTCGTGGCGGTCACCGCGGTGACCAGCGTGTCGAGCCCCAGCCGGCCGAGCACGCCGTCCAGGGCGCTGAGCACCTGCGCCGAGGAGGTGCCGTCCGGCCCGCCGGCGATCGTGAGCGCGATGCCGCGCAGCACGCCCCGCACCTGGGCCATGGTCGCCGCGGCCGCGACGTCGTGCCCGGCCACGTCACCGATCACCAGCATGGTGGCGCCGTCGGGGAGCGGGAAGGCGTCGTACCAGTCGCCGCCCACCTGGGCGTTCTTCACCGCGGGCAGGTAGCGCACCGCGACCTGCAGCCCGGGTGCGGCGGGCGGGTCGGTCAGCAGCGCCCGCTGCAGCGACTCGGCGAGCTCCACCGCCGCCCGGGACTCGGCCGCCTCGGCGCTGAGCCGGGTCAGCAGCGCCTCCCGGCGCAGCCGCAAGGTCACGGTGCCCATCGCGAGCACGCCCCCGGCCGCGATCGCCGCCAGCCGGACGAGCATCGCCGGCAGCGTGTCCGGCCCGTACTGGTCCTCGTGCAGCCCCAGCAGCAGGGCGACGACGAGGGCGGCCACCGCGTAGCCGGCGGTGGCGCGGCGGCCCAGGATGCTGGCGGCGGTGAGCGGTGCGATGCAGACCAGCCCGAGGATGATCTGCCCCTGGCTCAGCGCGATCTGGGCCAGCGTGAAGACCAACAGGATGCCCAGCGGCAACAGGTGCCGCCTCGTCGGTCGCCGGTTCACCGGGCATGCCTTTCGTCGTGGGAGTCCGTCGGCCACACACGGTGATCACCAGCGGACGCGGTGCACCCTATCCAGCCGACCCGGGTGACCCCGGTCACTTCGTTCGTGGCAGGGTCGGAACATGCGAGCCTGGCGAGTCCACGCCCTCGGTGACCCGGCCGAGGTGCTCTCCCTCGACGACGTCGAGCCACCCGTGCCCGGGGACGGGCAGCTGCTCGTGCGGGTCCGCGCGGCCGGTCTGAACTTCCCCGACGTGCTCATGGCGCGGGGGGAGTACCAGGAGCGGCCCCCGCTGCCGTTCGTCCCCGGGGTCGAGCTGTGCGGAGAGGTCGTCGGTACCGGCCAGCGGGTGCTCGGCGGACCGGCCGGCGGGCCGGGGGCCTTCGCCGAGTACGCGCTGATGGACGCCGCGGCCGCCTGGCCGGTGCCCGATGCCATGTCCGACGAGCAGGCCGCGGCGCTGCACCTGACGTACCAGACCGGCCACGTCGGCCTGCACCGCCGCGCGCACCTGCAGGCGGGGGAGTGGCTGCTGGTGCACGCCGGCGCCGGCGGGGTCGGCTCCGCGGCGATCCAGCTCGGCAAGGCCGCCGGAGCCCGGGTGATCGCCACCGCCGGCGGCCCGAGCAAGACCGCGGTCTGCCAACGGCTCGGCGCCGACCACGTCGTCGACTACACCAGCGAGGACGTCGTCGCCCGGGTCAAGGAGATCACCGGGGGGCACGGCGCCGACGTCGTCTACGACCCGGTGGGCGGCGATGTCTTCCACGCCTCGCGCAGGTGCGTGGCGTTCGAGGGGCGGATCGTCGTCGTCGGGTTCACCAGCGGCCGCATCCCGGAGGTACCGGCCAGTCATGTGCTGGTGAAGAACTACAGCGTGGTCGGCCTGCACTGGGGGCTGTACCGCCGGCAGGAACCGTCGCTGATCGGCACGGTGCACGAGGAGCTCTGCCGGCTGTTCGCCGCCGGCGCGATCGACCCACTGGTCGGCGACGTCCGCCCGCTCGACGAGCTCCCGCAGGCGATGGCCGCGATCGCCGACCGCGCCACCGTCGGCAAGGTGGTCCTGAAGCCCTGACCCGCGCTCGCGCACTCGTGGGGGCATCGGGCCCTTCCGTCACCCCCGCCGAGCGCGCAGCGCCGACCTGGGCTGTGGACGAACGGTGATGCGCGCGGCCCGGATCGGCCACGGGGTCCCGGTGCCGCCCCGCCCCTCCGTCCCACCCGCACTCCGCGGTCGGCTCTTCCTCGGGTCGTCTGCCGTGCGCGACGGACTGCTGACCCGGGACCAGCTGCGCAGCTCCGCCTGGGTGGGGGTGCTCCGCAACGTGTACGTCCACCGCGACGCCGTGGTCGACCACCGGCTGCGCGTGCGCGCCGCGCTGCTGCGGGTCCCCAGAGCTGTGGTCAGCGGCTCCAGCGCAGCCCTGCTGTGGGGTGTCCCGATGGCCGGGGACGACGACCCGGTCGAGCTGTCGCTGCCCGCCGGCGCCCACCAGGTGCGCATCGCGGGAGTCCGGGTGCGTCGGCGCGAGCTGCCTGACGGTTGGACCACCCGGCGGGCCGGGCTCCCGGTCACCACCCCGGAGGCGACCGCGGTCGACCTGGCCGCTGGGCTGCCCGGCGACGAGGGAGTGGTCGCCGTCGACCGGCTCGTGACCGCGGGCACCACCGGACTGGCGCAGGTACGGGCGCTGGCCGCCACGTTGTCCGGTCCGGGGGCTCGGCGGGCCCGCACCGTCTGCGCCCTCGCCGACGGGCTCGCCGAGTCGCCTCAGGAGACCCGGCTGCGGCTCCTCGTCCGGCGCAGCGGCCTGCCGACGCCGGTGGCCCAGCACCGCGTCGTGCACCGAGGCCGGTTCGTGGCGCGGGTCGACTTCGGCTGGCCCGAGCAGCGGGTGGCGCTGGAGTACGACGGGGATCTGGCCCGCCGAGGCGGGGCAGTTCCGCCGCGACCGGGACCGGCTCAACCGGCTGACCGCGGCTGGCTGGCGCGTCGTGTTCGTGACTGCGGCGGATCTGCGGGACCCGGCCCGGCTCGTGGCCCAGATCGCCGCCGAGCTCGCGCGGTGACCCGGTGCTGCGCACCTGTCGGGGCATCGTCGCGGGCGGACACCCTGGCAACCGCGCAACGACGTGCGGAACGGGGCCGTCAGACCATCGGGCGGGGGAGGTAGGACAGCCGCATCCGCCGGCGCATGATGATCTTCCGGGTGCCGTCGGCGTGCAGTTGCAGCCGGGCCAGCTCCCACCCGCCGGTGTCGGATTGGAGGCTCATCAGCTGCGCGGCGGCCGAGCGCGAGGTGCCCGGCGGGATGCGCAGTGGGGCGTACTCGTACTCGCCGGCTGCTGACACCCGCCCGATTGTGCCCGTCGTTCGCCCCGTGGTCATCCGCGCGTCACCACGAGGGTGCCGGACCGGGTGTGAGCCCACACGGGTCAGGGCAGGGGAGACGGCGTGCCCGGCACCGCGCCGGGTGCCCTGAACGGGAAGGAGACGGCCGTGACCGAGCCGAACGCGACCGAGGCCGACCGCCAGGAGCAGGAGCAGACCGTAGGATCCGGTGGCCCGGAGCTCGCCGACGAGGTGGGCCCGGTGGGCGACGGCGTCCCGGAGGCCGACGCGATCGAGCAGCGCCTGACCGCAGTTCCCGGTGGCCGCACCACCTACCGGGGCACGACGGCGGAGGCCGACGAGTACGACGTCCTCGAACAGCAGGAGTCGGTACCCGAGGACGAGGACGAGCTCCGCGGCTGAGCTCACGGGGGACGGGGGTGCGGCCCTCGTCCCCGGCGGTGGCTGTCGGCGCTGACCTGCGGGAACACCCGGGGTGGACCATGATCATCGATCGTGACCGCCGTGATCGTCGTCGTCCTGGTCCTCGTCGGGCTGCCCCTGCTCGCCTGGTGGGTCGGCGGCCGGCGCGTCTGGGATCGTCTCCGGCCGGGGCGCGAGGCCGACGTGTTCGGGGACATGGTCCGCACCCACCGGTTGAAGCCGGGGGAGATCGTCGAGGTCGAGCGCGCCGTCACCTGGGGCCGCGAGCTCTCCGACCGCACGGCTGCGTGCGGCCACCGTCGACTGGGCCACCCGAGCCCGTCAGTGGCAGGTCCCGCCGAGTCGTGCCGCCAGACTCGTGCTGCTCCTCGTCCTGCTCTGGCTCGTCGGGCAGCTGACGTCGGCAGTGGTGGCACTGCTCCAGGCACGCTGGGGCGACGCCCTGATGGCCGCGTTCTGGATCAGCGCCGGGCTCCTGCCGCTGGCCTGGTCCCGGCGGAGCACGCGGCGCGCCATCGAGCTCAACGGTGGGCGGGTGGAGACGTGATCGGCTGGGTGGCCGTCGCGGTCATCCTGGTCGGGCTCCCGCTGGCGGCCTGGTGGGTGAGCCGGCGGCCGGTGTGGTCCCGGTTGCGACCCTCCGTGGTCGATGACGACGGACTGGGCGCGGAGTGGCGGCTGCGCCGCGACCTCGCCCGCCGGCACGGTCTGGACCAGGCTGAGCTGGCCGAGGTGGAGAAGGCGGTGTCCTGGGGGCGCGAGCTGACCGACCCCCGGCTGCGCGCCGCCATCGTGGAGTGGGCCGAGCAGCAGGTCGAGCTGCGCGCGACCCAGCCCCGGTGGGTCGACGGCCGGTGGCTGCCGGTGCTGCTGATCGCCTGGGGCAGCGGCATCGCCGCCTACGTCGTCTTCGCCGTCGCCCAGGGGAACTGGGGGGACGTCAACTGGTTCTCCGGCCTGGGCTGGCTGGGCTGGGGCCTGCTCGGCTGGCGGATGCGCGGCGGGCCGCGTCGCGCTCTGCAGCGCAACAGCGGCCCGCCGCCACCGGATCAGCGGGAGTAGTACTCCACGACCAGCTGCTCCTCGCAGAGCACCGGCACCTCCGATCGCTGGGGACGGCGGGCGACCACGCACCTCAGCCGGCTCAGCGACACCTCGAGGTACTTGGGTGCCTCCGCGTGCGCGCCGGACGCGGCCACCTGGAACGGCGCCTTCTCCCGGCTGCGCTCGGCGATCTCGACCACGTCGTAGGGCTTCACCTGGTAGCTCGGCCGGTCGACGCGCTGGCCGTTGACCGTCACGTGCTGGTGGCTGACCACCTGGCGCGCCTGGTAGATGGTCCGGGCGAAACCGGCCCGGAGCACCGTGGCGTCCAGCCGGGACTCCAGGTCGATGATCAGCTCCTCACCGGTCTTGCCGCCGGTGCGCCTGGCCCGGTCGAAGGCGCGGCGCAGCTGCGTCTCGCTGATGTCGTACTGGGCCCGCAGCCGCTGCTTCTCCAGCAGCCGCGTCTTGTAGTCGCTGGTGTTCTTGCGCTTCCGCCCGTGCTCGCCCGGCGGATAGGGGCGGCGCTCGAAGTAGCGCACGTCCTTGGGGGTGAGCGGGATGCCCAGCGCACGGCTGCGCCGGACCTTGGGGCGAGACTGGTTCACACGGACCTCCAGGTTCGGTTAGGCTCACCTTACCCCGACGACGGATCGGGTCGAGCCCGGAGTGACCCATGACGCGATCGACCCGCCCCGCCGCCCCGGTGCCCGCCGCGGAGCCGGTCCGGCCCTCCGCCGCCGAGCGCGCCCGCACGGTGGCCGCGCGGCCCGCCGCCGCGGTCTGCGCCGCCGGCATCGACGGCAGCCGGGTGCTGGCCCACGCGACCACGGCCGACGGCCGGGTGCTGCTCGTCGTCCCCACCGGCGGGGAGGTGTGCACCGCCGTCACCCACTGCACCGACGTCGACCTGGCGGCCCTGCTGCTGGTCACCGACCACGCACCGGTGCCGCTGCGCGACCCGGTCCGGGCCCAGGTGTGGCTCTCCGGCTGGCTGACCGCACTGGCCGGTGCGGAGGCGCGCGAGGCGGCGCTCGCCTTCGCGGAGGTGGCGCCGGTGGCGGCTCTGTTGGACGTCGGCGCCGGCAACACCCTGCTGATGCTGGACCTGGCCGAGGTGGTGCTGGGGGAGAACGGTGGGGTCCTGGAGATCGACCCGGCGGACTTCCTGGCCGCCGAGCCCGACCCGCTGGTCGAGGTGGAGGAGGACGCGCTGCAGCACCTGGACGAGGCGCACCCCGAGGAGCTGGCGCTGCTGCGCTCGCGCATCCCCGCCGCGTGGCTGGGCAGGGGCGCCGTGGTCCGGCCGCTGGGGCTGGACAGGTGGGGTTTCCGGCTGCGGATCGAACGGCCGAGGGGCTGCTGCCAGGACGTGCGCATCCCGTTCGCCGACCCGGTCAACTCGGTCGAGGACCTCGCTCCGGCGATCCACCGGCTGATGTGCGCCGCGCGTGGCGGCTGCCCGGGGCACTGACCTCCCGGTCAGCACCCCGGACCGGAGGTCAGTGCCGCGCGGAGTTCCGGCTGCCGGTGATGCTCTCGGCGGTGCCGATGAGCAGCACGGCCGCCACGATGGCGACGATCGAGCCGATGATGTTCAGCTCGCCGAAGTCACCGGTGCCGAGCGCCACCGCGACGACACCGCCGATCAGCGAGCCGACGACGCCGAGGCCCAGGGTGGCCAGGATGCTGAGGTTCTGCTTGCCGGGCTTGATCAGCCGCGCGAGAGCGCCGACGACCAGCCCGAAGACGAGGAAACTGATGATGCCCATGGGCGGATGGATGCCCAGCATGATCACCCGGGCAAACGTGCAGTGATCAACTCCCCAGTTCCGCCAGCAGCTGGGCCAGCCTGGTGCGCCGCGGCCGGACGTCGACCTCCCGCACCGCCCGGGCCAGCGCCGCGCCGCTCGCGTGCACGATCGACAGGTGCCGCTGCGCCCGGGTGAGCGCGGTGTAGACCAGCGGCCGGGACAGCATCCCGCCGGCCTCCGGCGGCAGCACGACGACCACCCCCGGCCACTCCGACCCCTGGGCGCGGTGCACCGTGATCGCCCAGCCGTGGCGGAGGTCGGGGAGCGCCTTGCCGGTCACGGTCACCGGCCCCGAGCTGAAGTCGACCGTCAGCGAACCCTCGCCGGCGCCGGTCACCACACCCACCTCGCCGTTGGCGAAGCCGATGGGCTCCAGGTCCAGGTGGTTGGCGGTGGCCACCACCCGGTCGCCGACGTCGAAGCCCCACACCGTGCCGTCACCCGGGTTGAGCTGCGCCTTCAGCGCCTTGTTCAGCTCGATCGTGCCGGCCGGGCCGCGGTGCACGGGAGTGACCACCTGCACCGTCGCCGGGTCGATGCCCAGCGCCCGGGGGATGGAGTCGGTGACCAGCTGCACCACCCGCCTGGCCGCCTCCGCGCTGCCGACGGCCGGCACGATCACGACCTCCCGGTCGGGGGAGTCGACCTGCGGCAGGTCCCCGGCCCGCACCCCGGTGGCCAGCCGGGCGATCGCGCCACCGGCGGCCTGCCGGTGCAGCGTGGTCAGCTCGGTCACCGGGACGGCGCCGGAGTCGATGAGGTCACCGAGCACGTGCCCGGGGCCGATGGAGGGCAGTTGCGCCGGGTCGCCCACCAGCAGCAGGTGGGTGCCGTCGGCGCAGGCCTCCAGCAGCGCGGCGGCCAGCTCGACGTCGAGCATGGAGGCCTCGTCGACCACCACGACGTCGGCGTCCAGCGGCCACTCCTCGTTCCGGGAGAACCCACCGGTCATGCCCTGCGCGCCCAGCAACCGGTGCACGGTCACCGCCGGGTGGTCGGTGAGCTCCTCCAGCCGCTTGGCCGCCCGCCCGGTCGGCGCGGCGAGCGCGACCTCGGTGCCCTTGCTCTGCAGCAGCTGCACCAGCGAGGCGACCGTGCGGCTCTTGCCGGTGCCCGGCCCGCCGGTCAGCAGCGAGAACCCCGCCCCGAGCACCTGGGCGACCGCGGCCTGCTGCGCCGGGTCCAGGCCCTTGGCCACCGAGCGCACCGACGCCGGGTCGGCGATCCGCCCGGCGGTCGCCATCAGCCGGTGCACGTTCTCCGCCACCGCCTCCTCGGCCATCCCGAACCGGGCCAGGGACAGGGTGCGCAGCGCCGGGTCCGGCTCGGGCAGCTCGGCGTCCTGGGGCAGGTCCTCGGGGATCTCAGGCTCCGGGGGCTCGTGCTCGAGCACCTCACCGGACTCCACCGCCGCGACGATCGCCGCGGCGGGGTCGGCCAGGCCCTCGGCACGCAGCGCGGCGACCACCAGGTCGGCCGGCAGCACGGTGTGCCCGTCGCGGGTGGCGGTGCGCAGGGTGAGCCCGACGATCGCCCGGCCGCGGCGGGCGTCCTGCCGGTCGGCGCCCTTGAGCACGGCGATGGCCAGCCGGTCGGCGTCCCCGAGCGACACCCCGGACAGGCTCAGCAGCGCCCACGGGTCGTCGCGCAGCCGCCGGGCGGCGTCCGGCCCGAGCGCGTCGGCCACGCCGGCGGCCAGCTTGGCCTCCAGCCCGGCGCCGACGAGCAGCTCGACCACCTCGTAGGTGGGCGCCGAGGCCAGGAACGAGGAGAACAGCCGCTCGGCGCGCTGGCGGCCCACCCGGGGCAGCTTCAGCAGCCGGTCGGCGGAGACGTCGTCGGACCGGGTGATCCCGGCGGCAGGCAGCTCGGCCGCGGTCCGCTTGCCGAGTCCGGGCCACAGGCCGGCGGCGCAGAAGGCGGCGAAGACCGGGTCGCCACCGGTGGGGGGAGGGGTGCTCACGTCGGTCAGTGCTCCTGGCGGCGCTCGGGATAGGAGAAGTGCGGCGACGAGACGTCGTCCAGCGCCGTGACGATCGCCGGCGGCAGCCGGACCCCGTCAGCGTCCAGCACGGCCTGCAGCTGCTCGGCGGTGCGTGCCCCCACGATGGGGGCGACCACGCCGGGGCGGTCCCGCAGCCAGGCCAGCGCCACGCCCAGCGGGGTGGTGCCCAGCCCCTCGGCGGCGGTGATCACGGCCTGCACCACCCGGTCGGCGTGCGCCGAGCGCAGCTGGTCGATGAAGCCCTGCCACTGCGGGGAGGCCCCCCGCGAGTCCTCGGGGGTGGCGTGCCGGTACTTGCCGGTGAGCAGCCCGCGGCCCATCGGCGACCAGGGCAGGATGCCCAGGCCCAGCGCCTCGGCCGCCGGGGCCACCTCGCGTTCGATGCCGCGCTGCAGCAGCGAGTACTCGACCTGGGTGCTCACGATCGGGGTGCGGCCGGGCCAGGCGCGCTGCCAGGTGGCGGCCTGCGCGGTCTGCCAGCCGGTGAAGTTGCTGATGCCCACGTAGCGGGCCCGCCCGGAGGCGACCGCGGCGTCACAGGCGGCCAGCGTCTCCTCCAGCGGCGTGGCGCCGTCCCAGTCGTGCAGCTGCCAGAGGTCGACGTGGTCCAGGCCCAGGCGGTCCAGGGAGGCGTCCAGGGCGGCCAGCAGGTGCCCGCGGGAGCCGCCGCGGCCCATCGGGCCGGCGCCGGTGCGGCCGACGGCCTTGGTCGCGACCAGCACGTCACCACGGGGGACGACGTCGGCCAGCAGTCGGCCCAGGGTCCGCTCGCTCTCGCCCTGCCCGTAGACGTCGGCGGTGTCGACCAGCGTGCCGCCGGCGTCGACGAAGGCGGTCAGCTGCAGCGCCGCCTCGTCCGCGTCGGTGTCCCGACCCCACGTCATCGTGCCCAGGCCCAGCCGGGAGACGACCAGACCGCTTCGTCCGAGCGCCCGCTGTTCCACGACCGGTCAACCTACCGTTGCCCCGGGCGCCGACCCCGGATCGCCGGCACACCGGGAGGTCGCCCGGATCGGCACGGCCACGGCCCCTAGGGTGTGCTGCCGTGCACCCGACCCCCGCGCCCCGTCCCGCCCGCCCGGCCCGGGGGATCTGACCGTGGGCTGGATCGAGGCAGTCGTCCTGGGTCTGGTCCAGGGGCTCACCGAGTTCCTGCCCATCTCCTCCAGTGCGCACCTGCGCGTGGTGGGGGAGGCCTTCGGCTGGGGCGACCCCGGGGCGGCGTTCACCGCGATCACCCAGATCGGCACCGAGGTCGCGGTGCTGCTCTACTACCGGCGCAAGATCGGCCAGATCATCGTCACCTGGGTGAAGGCCCTGTGGACCCCGGCGCTTCGCAGCGCCCCGGACGCCCGGATGGGCTGGTTGATCATCGTCGGCAGCATCCCGATCGTGGTGCTCGGCCTGCTGTTCCAGGACACGATCGAGACCACCTTCCGCGACCTGCGGATCGTCGCGATCGCCCTCGTGGCGTTCTCGCTCGTGCTCTACGTGGCCGACCGGTACGGCAGCACCCAGCGGGAGATGTCCGACCTCACCGTCAAGCACGGCCTGTTGTACGGGCTGGCGCAGGCCATGGCGCTCATCCCCGGTGTGTCCCGGTCCGGAGGGACGATCACCATGGGGAGGTTCCTCGGCTACTCCCGGACGGCCGCCGCTGACTACTCCTTCCTGCTGGCCGTGCCGGCGGTCCTCGGCGCAGGGGTCTTCCAGACCTACGAGGCGCTCACCGGCGACATCGCTGGCGAGATCGCCTGGGGCCCGACCGTCCTGGCCACGGTGATCGCCTTCGGCGTGGGGCTGACGGTCATCACCTGGCTGCTGCGCTACCTGAAGCGGGGCAGCTTCACCCCGTTCGTGGTCTACCGCATCGTGCTCGGCCTGCTGGTGCTCGCGCTGGTCGGCGCCGGGGTGCTCGACCCGACCTGACGGAGGTCGTAGGACCCCCGGGCCCCCACCACTCGCGAGCTCGCGGCGGGACCCGGTACGGGGGCCATAGGCTGGGCGCGTGACCACGCTGATCCTGCTGCGCCACGGCCGCACGACGGCGAACACCTCGGGCGTGCTGGCCGGCTGGACCCCCGGCGTCCGGCTCGACGAGTCCGGCGAGGCGCAGGTCCGCGCGGTCGCCGAGCGGCTGTCCGGTGTCCCGCTGGCCGCCGTCGTCAGCAGCCCGCTGGAGCGCTGCCAGCAGACCGCGGGCGCCGTCGTCGGGGGCCGGGAGCTCGAGCTGCAGACCGACGACCGGTTCGGCGAGGCCCGCTACGGCGACTGGACCGGCCGGCCGATCAAGGAGCTGGCCAAGGAGCCGCTGTGGAAGGTCGTGCAGCAGCACCCCTCCGCGGCGGTCTTCCCCGGCGCCGAGGGCGAGGGGCTGGCGGAGACCCAGGCCCGCGCGGTGGCCGCCGTCCGGGAGTGGAACGCCAAGCTCGGCCCCGACGCGGTGTGGCTGGCCTGCAGCCACGGTGACGTGATCAAGGCGGTGCTCGCCGACGCCTTCGGCATGCACCTGGACTCCTTCCAGCGGATCGTCGTCGACCCGGCGTCGATCTCGGTGGTGACCTACACCGACACCCGGCCGTTCGTCGCCCGGGTCAACGACACCGGCGGGGACGTGTCCGCGCTCATCCCGCCGAAGAAGAAGCGCGGACGGCGGAAGGCCTCCTCCGACGCGGTGGTCGGCGGCGGTGCGGGCGCGGGCCACCCCTGATCGACCCGCGTAACCTGATCCGCGTGCCACGTCAGGTGTTCCTCTTCGACCGTCCCACCCGGTTCGTCGCCGGCACGGTGGGTCAGCCCGGCGACCGCACCTTCTACCTGCAGGCCTCCGACGAGGCCGGCCGCACGGTCAGCGTGGCGCTGGAGAAGACGCAGGTCCAGGTGCTGGCCGACCGGATGAGCGAACTGCTCGACGAGATCTCCAACCGGGCCACCGTCGTCGTCCCCCCCGACGCCGACGTCGACGACCTGGAGCCCCTCACGGCGCCGGTCGACGAGGAGTTCCGGGTCGCCGCCATGGGCCTGGCCTGGGACGGGGAGGCCGCGGCGGTCGTCGTCGAGGCCGTCGCCGCCGGCGAGGAGCCGGTCGAGGAGGACGTGATCCTCTCCGACAGCGACGAGGGCCCCGACGCGCTGCGGGTCACCATCACCCCGGTTGCCGCCCGGGCGTTCGTCGCCCGCGCCCGCCGGGTCATCGCCGCCGGCCGGCCCTCGTGCCCGCTGTGCTCGATGCCGCTGGACCCGGCCGGGCACGTGTGCCCCCGCCAGAACGGCTACCGCCGCTGACCGGCGGGCGGCCGCCCCGATGACCGAGCCCGGCACGCGCCCCGAGCAGGAGCCCGACGAGGACGTCGTCCTGGAGTGGGTCCCCGTGGACGAACTCGAGGACGACGAACTGGAGGACGACGAGCTCGCCGACGACGGCGACGTCCGCACCCTGGACCTGGCCGCCTTCGACCACGGCGACCGCCGCGCCCCCGACGGCCGGGCCGAGGTCGACACGCTGCTGCGCGACGGCGAGCTGGACATGGAGGGCCGGCTGCTCGACGCCAGCAACGTCACCCTCGTCGGCGCCATCCGCACCGACACCCTCGCCGCGACCTGCGTCTACAAGCCGGTCGCGGGGGAGCGGCCGCTCTGGGACTTCCCCGACGGCACGCTCGCCGGCCGGGAGATCAGCGCGTACCTGGTGTCGGAGGCGACCGGCTGGTCGATCGTGCCGCCCACGCTGCTGCGCGACGGCCCGTTCGGCACCGGCATGGTGCAGCTGTGGATGGACGCCGACCCGACGGTCGACCTGGCCGAGTTCGTCCGCCGCGACGACCCCGCGCTGCGCCGGATGGCGGTGTTCGACGCCGTGGTGAACAACGCCGACCGCAAGGGCGGGCACATCATCCCGATGCGCGACGGGCACGTGTACGGCGTCGACCACGGCATCTGCTTCTCCGTCGAGCCCAAGCTGCGCACCCTGCTGTGGCAGTGGGCGGGCCGGCCCATCCCGCTCGCCGCGCTCGAGGTGCTGGAGCAGCTGGCCGCGGACCTGCGCGGGGACCTGGGGGAGCAGCTGCACGAGCACCTCACCCGGCGCGAGGTGCACCGCACCCAGCAGCGGGTGGCCCGGCTGCTGCGCACCGGGCTGCACCCGCAACCCTCCGGCGACTGGCCCGCCCTGCCCTGGCCGCCGTTCTGAGCTGACCACCTCCGCGGCTGCGCACTCCCAGGGGTGTCCCGGTGGCGGGATGCCCCGAAGAGTGCGCACACGGGCGATCCCGCGGGCATTGTCCCCGGTCTGCTGGCCTGCCAGGGTGGGCGTCGTGCCGCATCGGAGCCGTCTGGCCGTCCTGCTCATCGACCTGCCGCCGGAGCTGCACGGCCGGGGCCAGCAGTTCTGGTCGGCGGCCACCGGCCACCCGGTCGAGCCCGACGCGATCGACGACGTCTGGTCCTCCCTCGGGTCGTTCGCCGACGGCTTCCACCTGGAGGTGCAGCGCACCGGCCCGGGCACCGCCCCCCGCTGGCACGTCGACATCGAGACCGACGACGTGCTCGCCGAGGTCCGCCGGCTGGAGGCGCTCGGCGCGGTGCGGATCGCCGACATGGGCGGCTTCTGGCAGATGAAGGACCCCGCCGGACTGCTCTTCTGCGTCGTCGGCATCCAGACCGGTGACGAGTTCGAACGGCACGCCACCAGCTGGCCCTGACCAGGCCGCCCCCGTGCAGGGGCGCCGCGCACCGGGCGGCCTGCGGTCGTGTCGGCGGTCGGTCTTACCCTCCTGACGTGCTCTCCTGGCCCGCCCCGCTCCTCCCCACCCTGCCCGGGTCCGGTTCCGCCCTGCGGTTGTACGACACCGCCCGCGGCGACGTCGTCGCGACCCAGCCGGGTCGGATCGCGCGGATGTACGTCTGCGGCATCACCCCGTACGACGCCACCCACCTCGGCCACGCCGCCACCTACCTCGCCTTCGACCTGGTCAACCGGGTCTGGCGGGACGCCCGGCACGGGGTCCACTACGTGCAGAACGTCACCGACGTCGACGACCCGCTGTTCGAGCGGGCGAACCGCGACGGCGAGGACTGGATCGTGCTCGGCATGCGCGAGACCGCGCTGTTCCGGGAGGACATGACCGCCCTGCGCGTGCTCCCACCGGAGGACTTCGTCGGCGCGGTCGAGTCGATCCCGCGGATCGTCGGCAAGGTGGAGGACCTCTGGGACGCCGGGCTGGCCTACCAGCTCGACGACGGCACCGGTGACGTCTACCACGACATCTCGCAGGCCCCCGGCTTCGGCGGGGAGTCGAACTACGACGAGGCGACGATGCTGCGGCTCTCCGCCGAGCGCGGCGGCGACCCCGAACGCCCGGGCAAGCGCTCCCCGTTGGACCCGCTGCTGTGGCGCGGCGCCCGCGAGGGCGAGCCGTCCTGGCCCGGTCCGCGGGGCGTCGCCGGGCGGCCCGGCTGGCACGTCGAGTGCGCCGCCATCGCGCTGGACACCATCGGCATGGGCTTCGACGTCCAGGGCGGCGGCAGCGACCTGGTGTTCCCGCACCACGAGTACTCCGCGGTGCACGCCGAGGCCCTCACCGGCGCCAAGCCCTTCGCCCAGGCCTACGTGCACGCGGCGATGATCGGCCTGGACGGCGAGAAGATGAGCAAGAGCCGGGGCAACCTGGTGTTCGTCTCCCGGCTGCGCGGCGACGGCGTCGACCCGATGGCCATCCGGCTGGCCCTGCTGTCCGGCCACTACCGCACCGACCGCACCTGGACGGCCGAGCTGCTCACCCGGGCCGAGGAGCGGCTGGCCACCTGGCGCCGGGCCGTCGCCCAGCCCACCGGTGCGCCCGCCGGCCCGGTGCTGCGGGCGGTCCGCGAGCGGCTGGCCGACGACCTGGACAGCCCGGGCGCGATCGCCGTGATCGACCGGTGGGCCGAGGCCACGCTCGACACCGACCGCGCCGCCGGGGAAGACGGGGCACCGACCGTGGTCGCCGACGTCCTCGACGCGCTCCTGGGCATCGAGCTCTGACCATGGGCCAGCCGCAGCCGGACGCCGGGGGAGCGCTGTTCCGGCTGGCCGACCGGGCGGCGCGGGAGCGCGCCGAGGAGCAGCTCGCCCCGTCCGCCGCCCGCGCGGCGGCGACCCGCGGGCGCGCCCGCCCCGAGCCGGAGGACCCGTTGCGCACCGCCTACGAGCGGGACCGCGACCGGATCCTGCACGCCAAGGCGTTCCGCCGGCTCAAGCACAAGACGCAGGTGTTCCTGCACCCCGACGGCGACCACTTCGTCACCCGCCTGACGCACACCCTGCAGGTCACGCAGGTGGCCCGGTCGCTGGCCGCGGCGCTGTCGCTGAACGAGACCCTCGCCGAGGCGATCGCGCTGGGCCACGACGTCGGCCACTCACCGTTCGGGCACATCGGCGAGGACGCGCTGGACCCCTACGTCGCCGGCGGCTGGCACCACGCCGCCCAGGGGGTCCGCATCGTCGAGGTGCTCGAGGACCTCAACCTCACCTGGGAGGTCCGCGACGGCATCCGCGCGCACAGCTGGAAGATCAGCCCGCCGCCGGCCACCCGTGAGGGCGAGTGCGTGCGTTTCGCCGACCGGATCGGCTACCTCTCCCACGACGCGCTGGACGCCGTCCGCGCCGGGGTGCTGCGGGTCACCGACCTGCCCGCCCGCGCCCGCGCCGTCTTCGGCGACCCGGGCAGCGCCATGGTGGGCTCGATGATCGCGGCGGTGGTCGAGGGCAGCCTGTCCCCGGCGAACACCACCGGTGCCGTGGTCATGGCGCCCGACGCCCTCGAGGCGATGAACGAGCTGCGCACCTTCATGTTCGAGCGGGTGTACGGCTCCGAGACGGCCGCCGGGCAGAAGCACCTGGCGGTGGACGTCATCCGGCGGCTGGTCGACCACCACCTGGCCCACCCCGACCTCATCCCGGCCAGCTACCGCGACACCGAGGCCGACGTGCTCACCCAGGTCGTCGACTACGTCACCGGCATGACCGACCGCTACGCCCTGGCCACCCACGACCGGCTCTTCGACGACACCGCCGCCCTGCGGATGCGGCCGCTGCTCATAGCCCCCTGATCCGAGCCGAAGCCGGGCACGAGAACGGGCTGGGCGGGGTCATCCGAGTCGGATGACCCCGCCCAGCCCGTGCTGATCATGGACGGGCCGGGATCAGCCCGCGCCCGAGGAGCCGCGGCGGCGCAGATACCGCTCGAACTCGCGGGCGATCTGGTCGCCGTTGGCCTGGGAGAGGTCGGAGGCGGTGGCCCGCTCCTCGAGCGAGCGCACGTACTCCACGACCTCCTCGTCCTCGTTGGCCATCTCCGAGACCGTCGTGACCCACTCGGCGGCCTGCTGCGGCAGCGTGCCCAGCGGGACGGGGAGCTCCAGGACCTCCTCGACCCGGCGCAGCAGCGCGACGGTCGCCTGGGGCGAGGGCGGCTGGGAGACGTAGTGCGGCACCGCGGCCCAGAAGCTGATCGCCGGCAGCCCGGCCTGGACGCACGCGTCCTGGAACACCCCGAGGATGCCGGTCGGCCCCTCGTAGCGGGAGGTCTCCAGACCCCACTTCTCCGCGGACTCCGCGTCGTAGGCCGAACCGGTGACCGGGGTCGGCCGGGTGTGCGGCGTGTCGGCGAGCAGCGCGCCCAGCCCGATCACGGTCTGTGCCCCCAGTTCGTGGCACAGCTCGATGAGCTCCTCGCAGAAACCGCGCCAGCGCATGTTCGGCTCGATGCCGCGGATGAGCAGCACGTGCCGGTCGCTGCCCTCGGGCTTGGCCACGGAGATGCGGGTCGTCGGCCACTCCAGGCGACGGCTGACGCCGTCGACGAGGGAGACGGTGGGGCGGTTGACCTGGAAGTCGTAGTACTCCTCGGGATCCAGGGCGGCCAGCGGGTCGGCGTCCCAGATCAGTTCCAGGTGCTCCACCGCCCCGGTGGCGGCGTCCCCGGCGTCGTTCCACCCCTCGAAGGCGACGACCACCACGGGGTCGTCCAGCTCGGGCAGGTCGTCTGCGGCGGAGTTCGGATCGATCACTCGGACCAGCCTACGTCGATCCGGCCGACCCGCCCGGCGACCGACACCGCCGGTGGACAGGCCCTCGGGACGCGGCACGTGGCCCACATCACGGTCGGCGGGTGCGGGATGCGATCATGGGGCCGCTGTTCGAGGACGACGAGGCGCCGCTGCCCGTCGGAGTTGCCAGGGCCCTGGCGCCGGACGCGTTCGTGACCGTGACCGAACGAACCTCCTGAGGACCGCCGTGCCCGAGTTCCACGCACCTGGCGCTGCTGCGCCCGCTGCCGCCCACGTCCGCCCCGACGCCACTGCCGAGCTGATCGACCTGCTCCGGCGGCGCATCGCCGTCCTGGACGGCGCGATGGGGACGGCGATCCAGCGCGACCGGCCCGACGAGGCCGGGTACCGCGGCGAGCGATTCGCCGACTGGCCGACCGACGTGCAGGGCAACAACGACCTGCTGAGCATCACCGCCCCGGAGATCATCGCCGGCATCCACCGCGAGTACCTCGAGGCCGGCGCCGACCTGATCGAGACGAACACCTTCAACGCCACCCGCATCTCACTCGGCGACTACGGCATGTCCGACCTCGCCCACGAGCTCAACGTCGCCTCGGCCCGGCTGGCCCGCGCCGCCTGCGACGAGATGACCGCGCGGACGCCGGACCGGCCCCGCTACGTCGTCGGAGCCATCGGCCCGACCAGCCGGACGGCGTCCATCTCACCGGACGTGAACGACCCGGGCGCCCGCAACGTCACCTACGACGAGCTGGTCGAGGCCTACCTGGAGCAGGCCGGCGGGCTGGTCGACGGCGGCTCCGACGTGCTGCTCATCGAGACGATCTTCGACACGCTCAACGCCAAGGCGGCGATCTTCGCGCTGGAGACGCTGTTCGAGCAGCGCGGCCGCCGCTGGCCGGTGATGATCTCCGGCACGATCACCGACGCCTCCGGCCGCACGCTGTCCGGGCAGGTCACCGAGGCGTTCTGGCACTCGGTCCGGCACGTCGAGCCGCTGCTGGTGGGGCTGAACTGCGCGCTGGGCGCCAAGGAGATGCGGCCCTACCTCGCCGAGGTCGCCCGGGTCGCCGACACGTTCGTCTCCTGCTACCCGAACGCCGGGCTGCCCAACGCCTTCGGCGAGTACGACGAGGCGCCGGAGGAGACCGCCGCGATCCTCGAGGAGTTCGCCACCGCCGGGTTCGTGAACCTGGTCGGCGGATGCTGCGGCACCACCCCGGCGCACATCGCGGCGATCGCCCGGGCCGTCGAGGGCAAGGCGCCGCGGACCCCGGTCGAGGTCCGCCCGGCGCTGCGGCTGTCCGGGCTGGAGCCGGTCACCGTCGACGAGGACTCGCTGTTCGTCAACGTCGGGGAGCGCACGAACATCACCGGCTCGGCCCGCTTCCGGAACCTGATCAAGGCCGGCGACCACCCGGCGGCCCTTGCCGTCGCCCGCCAGCAGGTCGAGGCCGGCGCGCAGGTCATCGACGTCAACATGGACGAGGGGATGATCGACGGCGTCGCGGCGATGGACCGCTTCACCAAGCTCATCGCCGCCGAGCCGGACATCTGCCGGGTGCCGGTGATGATCGACTCCTCGAAGTGGGACGTGATCGAGGCCGGGCTGAAGAACGTCCAGGGCAAGGCGATCGTCAACTCCATCTCGATGAAGAACGGTGAGGAGGAGTTCGTCCGCGAGGCGCGGCTGTGCCGCAAGTACGGCGCCGCGGTGGTCGTGATGGCCTTCGACGAGGACGGCCAGGGCGACACCCTCGAACGCCGCACCCAGATCTGCCGCCGCGCCTACGACATCCTGGTCGGCCAGGTCGGCTTCCCGGCCGAGGACGTCATCTTCGACCCCAACATCTTCGCCGTCGCCACCGGCATCGAGGAGCACGCCACCTACGGTCTCGACTTCATCGAGGCCACCCGCTGGATCAAGCAGAACCTGCCCGGAGCACTCGTCTCCGGTGGCGTCTCGAACGTCTCGTTCTCCTTCCGCGGCAACAACCCCGTGCGTGAGGCCATCCACTCGGTCTTCCTCTACCACGCGATCGCGGCCGGGCTGGACATGGCGATCGTCAACGCCGGACAGCTGGAGGTCTACAGCGAGGTGCCCGAGGTGCTGCGCGAGCGGATCGAGGACGTCGTCCTCAACCGCCGCCCGGACAGCACCGAACGGCTGCTGGAGATCGCCGGGGACTTCGCCGGCGACGGCTCGGTGGAGGAGGTCGCCTCCGAGGAGTGGCGGTCGCTCCCGGTGTCCGAGCGGATCACCCACGCGCTGGTCAAGGGCATCGACGCGTTCGTCGAGGACGACACCGAGGAGCTGCGCCAGCAGATCAGCGCCCGCGGCGGCCGGCCGATCGAGGTGATCGAGGGCCCGCTGATGGACGGCATGAACGTCGTCGGCGACCTGTTCGGCGCCGGCAAGATGTTCCTGCCGCAGGTGGTGAAGTCCGCGCGGGTGATGAAGAAGGCCGTGGCCCACCTCATCCCGTACATCGAGGCGGAGAAGCAGCCCGGCGATGCCGAGCGCAGCAACGGCAAGGTCGTCATGGCCACCGTCAAGGGCGACGTGCACGACATCGGCAAGAACATCGTCGGCGTCGTCCTGCAGTGCAACAACTACGACGTCGTCGACCTCGGGGTGATGGTGCCCGGGCAGAAGGTGCTCGACGCCGCCAAGGAGCACGGCGCCGACGTCATCGGCGTCTCCGGGCTGATCACGCCGTCGCTGGACGAGATGGTCAACCTCGCCACCGAGATGGAGCGGCAGGGGTTCACCATCCCGCTGCTGATCGGCGGGGCCACCACCTCCCGCGCGCACACCGCGGTGAAGGTCGCGCAGAAGTACTCCGGCCCGGTGATCTGGGTGAAGGACGCCTCGCGGTCGGTGCCGGTGGTCGCCGCGTTGCTGTCGGACGAGCAGCGGCCCGCGCTGCTGGCCGAGACCGCCGCCGACTACGAGGCGCTGCGCGAGCGGCACGCGGCCCGGAACGACACCCGGTCGTTGCTGCCGCTGGCGACCGCCCGCGCCCAGGCGCCGGCCATCGACTGGAGCGAGCACGCCCCGCCACGGCCGCGGATGCTGCTGCAGCAGGACCGGGACGTCTGCGGCGGTGCTCCCTGCGACCACCCGGCGGGCCACGCGACCCAGTTCGTCCGGCACTTCGCCGACTACCCGCTGGCCGAGCTGCGCGAGTACATCGACTGGCAGCCGTTCTTCAACGCGTGGGAGATGCGCGGGCGGTTCCCCGACATCCTGCACAACCCGACCACCGGGGAGGCCGCGCGCCGGCTGTACGCCGACGCGCAGGAGATGCTCGACCGGATCGTCGCCGAGCGGTGGCTGCGGGCCAGCGGGGTGTTCGGCCTGTTCCCGGCCAACCGGGTGGGTGGGGAGGACATCGCGGTCTACACCGACGAGTCCCGCGCCGAGGTCCGGACGACGCTGCACCAGCTCCGCCAGCAGACCGAGGGCCGCGACGGCGCGCCGCGCAAGTCGCTGGCCGACTTCGTCGCCCCCGCCGAGACCGGGCTGCGCGACCACATCGGCGCCTTCGCCGTCACCGCCGGGCTGGGGTCGACCGAGCGGGTCGCGGCGTTCAAGGCGGCCAACGACGACTACAGCGCGATCATGCTGGAGGCGCTGGCCGACCGGCTGGCCGAGGCGTTCGCCGAGCGGCTGCACCAGCGGGTGCGCACCGAGTTCTGGGGCTACGCGCCGGACGAGAGCCTGGACAACGAGTCGCTGGTCGCCGAGCGGTACCAGGGCATCCGGCCGGCGCCGGGCTACCCGGCGTGCCCGGAGCACACCGAGAAGCAGACGATCTGGGAGCTGCTCGACGTCGAGGCGACCACCGGGCTCCAGCTCACCGAGAGCATGGCCATGTGGCCGGGGGCCTCGGTGAGCGGGCTGTACTTCTCCCACCCCGAGTCGCGGTACTTCGTGCTGGGCCGGGTCGGCCGCGACCAGGTCGAGGACTACGCCCGCCGCAAGGGCTGGACGGTCACCGAGGCGGAGAAGTGGCTCTCGCCGAACCTGGGTTACCGCACCCAGGACGAATGAAGGACCCCCGTCCCCCTCACCCTTCGCGAGCTCAGGGCGAGCCTCTGGACGGGGGCCGAAGGGCGGTTGTCACCCGACGACGAGGACGTCGGTGAACGCCGCCGAGTGCTCGCTGGCGAACCGGTACCGACCCGGCTGGTCGGGCGCCAGGAAGGTCAGCAGCGTGCGCCCGGGCACCTCGACGTCGAAGGCGCCGTCGACGGCGGTGATCGTCACCGCCTGGTCGGTGCCGTTGTGCACGGTCACCCGAGACCCGGCGGCGACCGGGCCGGCGACGTGGAACCGCTCGGCGTCGACGAGCACGCCGACCGACAGGTCGCCGTGGTCGTGGCCGGCCATCGGGTCGGCCACGGTGGCCGGCGCCGCCGTCCCCCCGGACGGCGGCGCGGCGTCCGGGGGAGGCGAGGCCGGGGGAGGGGAGGCCGCCAGGGCGACGGCCAGCGCGACCGTGGCCAGCATGACCAGCAGCTCGACGGCGGCGAAGCGCCGGAACGCCCCAGGCCGGCCCGCCCGCAGCCGGGGCAGCGTGCGCCGCCGGTGCTGCCAGCCGAGGAACGCGAGCAGCCCCAGCCCGGCGGTCTTGCCGACCAGCAGCCACCCGTAGCCGGTGCCGAGTGCGGCCGGCACCGCGCCGGTGCCACCCAGCAGGAGCCCGGCGGCCAGCAGCCCGGAGCCACCGGTCACCAGGGCGCACAGCAGCGCGAGCCGGCTGAACCGCGCGGCGGCCGGGGCTACGTCCCCGGGCGCGCGGCCGTGCACCAGCAACGCGAGCAGGCCGCCGATCCAGAGCGCCGCCGCGACGACGTGCGCGGCCAGGGTGGTCACGGCGAGCAGGTGGTCCTCGGCGGCCGACGAGTGCCCGGTGAGCAGCACCGGGACGACCAGCGCGGTCACGGCACCGGCCAGCAGCAGCCGGGCGCCGAGCCCCCGGGTGCAGCGGCGCGCCGACACCGCGAGCAGGCCGGTGGCGGCGGTGACCAGCAGGACGGTGCGCCCGGCGCCGGTGTCGCCCAGGAACACCTGGACCGTCGCCCAGGGCAACCCCGACGGCGCCACGCCCACCAGGCGGCTGACGGTGAGCAGCCCGCCCACGGCGGTGGCGGCCGCCCAGACCGTGGCCCAGACCGACGCCGCCAGCACCGCACGCCGCGCCGGCGGGGGGAGGACACCCGCCCGGCCGGGCAGCAGCGCGGCGGCGAACAGCACGGTGCCCACGGTGCCCACGGCCGCGAGCCGGCCGACCAGGGTCAGCAGCGGCTCGCCCCACTCGACCAGCGGATCGGCCGCGGACAGGCCCGGGACGGCGGGGGCCGGCGTGCTCCCGCCGACGGCGAGCGCACCGACCAGCACGGCCACCGCACCGACCACCGTGCCGAGACCCGCGGGCACCAGCCACCGGGGGCGGGTGCGCGCCGGTCGCGGGGCGGGCTCCACCGGGATGACCGGCGCGGCGCGGATCATGCCGGCCTGCGCAGCCGACTGACGACGAGCGTGCCGAGGGCACCCAGCACCAGCGCGCCGGCGACCAGCCACACCAGCGGCGTCCCCGGGTCGGCCGACGCGGCGACCGGCTCCGCCGACACCGGCGCGGCCGGGGCAGCGCCCGGGGTGACGGTGAAGCCGTAGGTGCCCTCGACGTTGTGCCCGTCGGACGACGTGCTGCGCCACTGGACGGTGTAGCTCCCGGCCGGCACGTCCGCCGCCAAGGCCTGCACGACGGAGGCGCCTTGGATCTCCGGCGCGCCCGCGGACACCGTGCCGTCGGGCCCGGTGACCAGCACCTGGGTGCCCAGCGGCAGCGGCGCGCCGCTGAAGTCCAGCTGCACCGCGGCCGGTGCGGCGGACAGCGCGGCCCCGGCCGCCGGGGTGCTGCGCACCAGCCCGTCGTGTGCCTGGGCCGGTGCCGTGCCGACCGCGAGCACCAGCGCGGTCAGCAGGCCGAGCAGACCCAGCAGGGCCCCCGGTGCGCCGCGGCGACGTCGTTCGGACGGCGGACCTGGGAACGGAGTCATGCCCGGTGTTCGTCCCGGCCGGGTCTCCCGGTTCTGTGCGGCGGCCGGGAACGAGCTGTCGATCACGGATGAACCGATCCGGCGCCCCACCCCGAAACCCAGATGGCCAGGACGGCAGCGGGGGTCTCCTCCCGCTGGGGCACGCGTCATCGGCCGAGGTCAGCCAGACCTGTTCGACGGCGGGCGCACCGATGCGCCCGGCCCGCCCGATGGGCGACCGGCTCCCAGCCGCCGTCCGGCGGACACCCCAGCAGAGGGGTGCCGCACCCCGACAACGAGGAGCACACCATGCGCAAGGCACTCGCAGTCCCGGCCGTCGCCATCGCCGCGCAGCCTTCCCGCTGCTGTCCATGTCCGCCGCCTCGGCGCACGAGGGCACGCACAGCTACCAGGCGGACCTCGGCGCGGTGAACCAGTCGGGCGTCAACGGCACCGGCATGGTCACGCTGGACGGCAGCACGGCGACCGTGATGATCGAGGCGTCGGGGCTGCTCGCCGGCTCGCCGCACGCCCAGCACTTCCACATCGGCGCCCTGGGCACCTGCCCCACCAACGACCTCGCGGACGACGCGGACGGCGACGGCTTCGTGAGCGTCACCGAGGCGGCGACGTACTACGGCGCCATCGGCACGTCGCTGACCACGACCGGCGACACCAGCCCGGACAGCGGCCTGGCGATCGACCGCTTCCCGACCGCCGAGGGCGGCTCGATCAGCTACGAGCGGACCTTCGAGGTCACCGACGACGTGCACGCGGCGTTCGAGGCGGGCACGGCCGTGCTGGTCGTGCACGGTGTCGACAAGGACGGCTCGGGTGCCTACGACGGTGACGTCATGAGCGACCTCGACGCGTCGCTGCCGATGGAGGCCACCGCCCCGGCCGCCTGTGGCGCGCTGGACGTCGCGCAGATGGGTGCCGCTCCCGCCGGTGGTGCCGAGACCGGTGCCGGGAGCACCGTCGGCACCGAGAACTCCGCGGCCATCGGCGTCGGCGCCCTGGCTGCCGTCGGTGCCGTCGGCGCCGGTGCGGTCGCCTACCGCCGTCGTCAGGCCGCGCAGGTCTGATCCGGCTCCGGGGGGGGGGGGGGGGGGGGGGCCCCCGCCCCGGCCCGCCCCCCCCCCCCCCCCCCCCCCCCCCCCCCCCCCCCCCCCCCCCCCCCCCCCCCCCCCCCCCCCCCCCCCCCCCCCCCCGGCCCCCCTCCCGCTCCTCCTGGAAGGACCTCCTGTGACCGAGCAGCGCAGCCGGCGACCCGGCCCCCGTACCTGGACGGCGCTGGCCGTCGCGCTCGTCGTCGTCGCGGTGGTGGCGGTGGTGGTCGCGGTGACCGGGCAGCAGCGGGCACCGCAGCCCGCGGCCGCGGCCGCCGGGCCGCCGTCCTCCTCGAGCGGCCCCGCCACCCCGACCCGGGCGCGGGACACCGACGCCCCGGCCGCCGAGCCGTCCGCCGCCGCCCAGCTGGTAGCCGAGCCGGTCTCGGTGAGCATCCCGGCCATCGGGGTCACCAGTGACCTGATGCGGCTCGGCCTGAACGACGACGGAACGGTGGAGGTGCCGCCGCTGGGTCCGGACGACCAGGCCGGCTGGTACGAGCGCGGTCCGGCCCCGGGCGCGGTGGGCCCGGCAGCCCTGCTCGGGCACGTGGACTCCGCCGCCCACGGGCCGGGCGTCTTCTTCGAGCTGGGCGCCCTGCGGCCCGGTGACGAGGTGACCGTCGAGCGCGCGGACGGGACGGTCGCGGTGTTCGCCGTCGACCGGGTGGAGCGCCACCCCAAGGACGACTTCCCGACCATCGAGGTCTACGGGGACACCGACGACGCGCAGCTGCGGCTGATCACCTGCGGGGGCGACTTCGACTCCGCGGCCCGCAGCTACGAGGACAACGTCATCGCCTTCGCCACCCTGGTGAGCACCCGCCCGGCCTGACCGGGGCCGCTCTCTAGACTCCCCGGCGTGTCGTTGACCACGGTGCGCGACGACGCCGGCTCGTTACAGCGGCTGGAAGCAGTTCTGTTCGACATGGACGGCACCCTGGTGGAGACCGAGCACCTGTGGGACCACTCGCTCGAGCTGCTCGCCGGGCAGCTGGGCGGCCGGATGTCCGACGACGTCCGGCCGGCCATGGTGGGCGTCTCGGTCGCGGCGTCCCTGCAGCTGCTGTACGCCGACCTCGGGGTGTCCCGGACCGAGCAGGAGACCGCGGCCGACGAGCGGTTCCTGGTGGCCGCCACCCGGGCGCAGGTCGAGGCGGGGGTGCGGTACCGGCCCGGTGCCCGGGAGCTGCTCATCGCGGCCCGCGCGGCCGGGCTGGCCACCGCGCTGGTCACCTCCACGGAGCGGTCGCTGACCGACGTGGTGCTGCGCCTGGTCGGTGCCGAGCTCTTCGACGTGACCGTGTGCGGGGACGAGGTCCCGGCCACCAAGCCCGACCCCGCGCCCTACCTGCAGGCGGCCGCCGCCCTCGGTGTCGACCCCGCGCACTGCCTCGTCGTGGAGGACTCGCGGACGGGAGCCGCCGCCGGCCTGGCCGCAGGCGCCACCGTCCTCGGTGTCCCGTCGTTGCAGCCACTGCAACCACGGGACGGGCTGGTGATTCGGGAGACGCTGACCGGAGTGACCGTGGACGACCTGCAACGCATGCTGCCCGGGCGTTCCCGGCCCACTGCCCAGCCCGTCCTCTGACGCCGGCCCAGCCTGGGCGCGTTCCCGGCAGCGAGCCCAGCGTGGACCGCGCCGGGTTGGCTCACCTCGCGGGTCAGCGCGCTCCGCTCTGACCCGATCGGGGAGCTCGGAGCCACCGGAGCCTCGCAAGGACATTGACGATCCGCTATGTTGGCCGACATGGCCCTGCTCGCGTCTGCCGGTGAGCTGCTGAAGGACGCCCGGAGCCGGGCGGGGCTGACTCAAGCGCAGGTCGCCGAACGGGCCGGGGTCACCCAGAGCGTCATCAGCGTGTACGAGTCCGGGCGGCGCCAGCCGTCGCTGCCGGTGCTGCTGGACCTCGTCGCGGCCAGTGGGCACCGGGTCGACGTGACGCTGGTCCCGGCGGCACCTGAAGTCGCGGAGTCGGCTTCCCGGCGGCCCCTGTCCGGGCCGCTCGGACGTCGCGTGTTGCGCCACCGGGAGCAGCTGGGGGCGTGCCTCGCCGCCCGCGGGGCGCGGCTGATCGGTGTCTTCGGGAGCGTCGCCCGGGGCGCGGACGGTCCGGAGAGTGACGTCGACCTGCTCATCGACCTCCCGGCCTCCGCCGGACTGTTCGAGCTGGGGCGGATGCGCAGGGACCTCGAGGAACTGCTCGGCGTCCCGGTCGACCTGGTTCCGGCCAGTGGTCTGAAGTCCGACGTGCGGGCCGAGATCGACGCCGACCTGATCGAGCTGTGAGCCGGCACGACCGTCAGCGGTTGCACGACGTCCTCGCGGCGCTCGAGGCCTACGTCGACACGACCCACGCGATCGTGGCGAGCACCGTGGCGCACGACCTGCCCGGGCTCCGCTGCGCCGTTGGCCGCCTGCGCGCGATCGCCGACGACCGGTGACCGGAGTGGCCGGTGGCCGCCGCGGTGCGCTGGCCCTGACGTGCAGGCGGCTCAGGCGGGGGTGACCGGCAGCGTGGTGCGCCAGCCGGCAGCCGCGGCGGCCTCGGCCGGGAACGGCGGGGGAGTGCCACCGAAGGCCGGGCACAGCGCCTGGTGGTCGCACCAGCTGCAGAGCCGGCTCTTGTTGGCACGGAAGTCACCGGTGGCCACGGCCCGCTCGATGGCCGCCCAGATCGCCTGCAGGGTGCGTTCGAACCGGAGCAGCTCCGCCTCGTCGGGGGAGTAGGTGAGCGCGTCGCCGTCCTTGAGGTACAGCAGCTTCAGCTGGGCGGCGACCACGCCGCGGGTGCGCCACAGCACCAGTGCGTAGAACTTCATCTGGAACAGCGCCTTGGCCTCGAACGCCTCGCGGGGCACGCCGCCGGTCTTGTAGTCGACCACCCGCAGCGCGCCGGTCGGGGCGACGTCCAGCCGGTCGACGTACCCCCGCAGCAGCAGCCCGTCGGGCAGGGTGACCTCGACCAGCTCCTCCCGGCCGTGCGGCTGGATGCGGGTCGGGTCCTCCAGGGAGAAGTAGGTCTCCACCAGCGCGCCGGCCGAGCGCAGCCAGGCGTCGACACCCTCGGCCGCGGCCGGCTGCGCCTGCTCGGCCACGGACTCACCGGACCCACCGGACCCGCCGGACTCCGTCGCGAAGAGCTCGGCGATGCCGTCCTCCTGGCGCAACTCCTCCCACGCCGGCGCGACCAGGTCGCGGGCGGCCTCGAGGGTGCGCTGCGCGGGCGGCAGGTCGTACAGCCGCTCCAGCACGGTGTGCACCAGCGTGCCGCGGACGGCCGCCTTCGACTTCTTCTCCGGCAGCCGGTCGATGGTGCGGAACCGGTACAGCAGCGGGCAGGACTTGAAGTCGGCGGCCCGGGACGGAGACAACGAGGGACGCCGGGGCGCGCTGTCGGCCGCCGTCGTCCGCTCGGCCGGGGCCTCGGGCACGGGGCCGGTCGCGGACTGGTCCGTCTCCACCGTCACGGTCATGGCAGCGAGGCTAGGTGAGGCCCCTGACGATCCCGCTCAGCCACGTCCGAGCGTCCGCGCCGCAGGTCACCCGGATCGGCCTCCGTACCCTCGCCTCCCGTGAGCGCAGAGCAGGAGCACCCGCAGGACGTTGCCCCGGAGACCCCGGCGGAGGCGCCGACCGCGGCCTCCGTCGTCAGCGAGGTGCTCGCCGAGGCGCCCCTGGAGCCGGTCGTGGCGGGTGGGGCCCTGCCGGTGGAGCCGGTGGAGGGGGCCTTCGAGGTCGGGGACCGGGTGCAGCTCACCGACCCCAAGGGCCGGCACCACACCGTCGTCCTGGAGGCGGGCAAGCAGTTCCACACCCACCGCGGCGCGATCAGCCACGACGACCTGATCGGCGCGCCGGAGGGCTCGGTCGTGCACTCGACGGCGAACACCGGCTACCTCGCGCTGCGCCCGCTGCTGGCCGACTTCGTGCTGTCGATGCCCCGCGGCGCGCAGGTCATCTACCCCAAGGACGCCGCCCAGATCGTCGGGTTCGGCGACGTCGGCCCGGGGATGCGGGTGCTGGAGGCCGGCGCCGGGTCCGGCGCGCTGAGCTGCTCGCTGCTGCGCGCGGTCGGCTCGACCGGCACCCTCACCAGCTACGAGCGGCGGGAGGACTTCGCCGACGTCGCCCGCGGCAACGTCGGGGCGTTCTTCGGCGAGGTGCCGGCCAACTGGTCGCTGCGGCTGGGCGACCTGGCCCAGCACCCGGCCGAGGAGGTCGTCGACCGCGTCGTGCTCGACATGCTGGAGCCGTGGGCCGTGCTGCCCACCGTCGCCGCCGCGCTGCGCCCCGGGGGCGTGCTGATCGGCTACGTCGCCACCACCACCCAGCTGTCCACCTACGTGGAGGCGCTGCGGGCCCAGGGCCGCTGGACCGAGCCGTACGCCTGGGAGACCATGCTGCGCCCCTGGCACGCCGAGGGCCTGGCGGTGCGCCCCGAGCACCGGATGGTCGCCCACACCGCCTTCCTGGTCACCGCCCGCCGGCTGGCCGAGGGGGCCGTCGCGCCCATGCGGCAGCGGCGCAAGAAGCTCGCCTGACGCCCCTCCCGGCACCGCGGCGCGTGTCGGGAGGATGACGTCCGGACCCATCGCGCACACCCGCTCCGAGCCTGCGGCGCCGTCACCTCCCGCGTGTATAGATTGGCGTCCTGGCTCCCCCCGATGTGTGTGGAGGTGCGCGATGGGCGTTGGTCCTGACGAGTTCCGAGCGCGGCGTGAGCGTGACGTCGCCTCCCTGGTGAACCAGATCTCCTACCTCGAGGAGGAGATCTCCCTCCTGCGCCGCAAGGTGACCGACAGCCCACGCCAGGTGCGTGCGCTGGAGGAGCGGCTCGCCGAGGCCGAGGGCCGGGCGGCCTTCCTCTCCGAGCGCAACGACAAGCTGGCCGGCACGCTGCGCGAGGCGCGCGAGCAGCTGGTCACGCTCAAGGAGGAGATCGAGCGCCTCGGTCAGCCGCCGTCGGGGTACGGCGTCTTCCTGGAGCGGTTCGACGACGGCACGGTCGACGTGTTCACCGGCGGCCGCAAGCTGCGGGTGTCGGTCTCCCCGGACGTCGTCGTCGACGAGCTGCAGCACGGCCAGGAGGTCATGCTCAACGAGGCGATGAACGTCGTCGCCGCCCGCGGCTTCGAGCGCGCCGGTGACGTCGTGACGCTGAAGGAGCTGCTGGAGCCGGTGGCCGGGGAGCCGCGCCGGGCGCTGGTCATCGGGCACACCGACGACGAGCGGGTGGTGCGCCTGGCCGACTCGCTGGAGGGCCAGCCGCTGCGCAGCGGTGACTCACTGCTGCTGGAGACGCGTTCGGGCTACGTCTACGAGCGGATCCCGAAGAGCGAGGTCGAGGAGCTCATCCTCGAAGAGGTCCCCGACATCGACTACGAGGACATCGGTGGCCTGAGCCGGCAGATCGAGCAGATCCGCGACGCCGTCGAGCTGCCGTTCCTGCACGCCGACCTGTTCCGCGAGTACGAGCTGCGCCCGCCCAAGGGCATCCTGCTGTACGGCCCGCCCGGGTGCGGGAAGACGCTGATCGCCAAGGCGGTGGCCAACTCGCTGGCCAAGAAGGTCGCCGAGCTGCGGGGCGACGGCGACCGGAGCCAGGGGAAGTCGTTCTTCCTCAACATCAAGGGCCCCGAGCTGCTCAACAAGTACGTCGGCGAGACCGAACGGCACATCCGGCTGGTGTTCCAGCGGGCCCGGGAGAAGGCCAGCGAGGGCACGCCGGTCATCGTCTTCTTCGACGAGATGGACTCGATCTTCCGCACCCGCGGGTCGGGGGTCTCCTCCGACGTGGAGAGCACGATCGTGCCCCAGCTGCTCAGCGAGATCGACGGCGTCGAGGGCCTGGAGAACGTCATCGTCATCGGCGCCTCCAACCGCGAGGACATGATCGACCCGGCGATCCTGCGGCCGGGGCGCCTGGACGTGAAGATCAAGATCGAGCGGCCGGACGCCGAGGCCGCCCGCGACATCTTCAGCAAGTACCTGACGACGACGCTGCCCATCCACGCCGACGACCTGGCCGAGCACGGCGGCAGCCGCGAGGCGACCATCGCCGGGATGATCCAGAGCACCGTCGAGCGGATGTACACCGAGACGGAGGAGAACCGCTTCCTGGAGGTCACCTACGCCAACGGTGACAAGGAGGTCCTGTACTTCAAGGACTTCAACTCCGGGGCGATGCTGCAGAACATCGTCGACCGGGCGAAGAAGATGGCGATCAAGGACCGCCTGGAGACCGGCGTCGGCGGGCTGCGGGTCGGGCACCTGATGAACGCGTGCGTCGACGAGTTCAAGGAGAACGAGGACCTGCCCAACACGACCAACCCCGACGACTGGGCGCGGATCTCGGGCAAGAAGGGCGAGCGGATCGTCTACATCCGCACGCTGATCTCCGGCAAGGGCGCCGACAGCGGCCGCGCCATCGACACCGCGACCAACACGGGCCAGTACCTGTAACGAGTGCGCCGTCCCACCCGGCCCCCGTCGCTGCCGCGGCGGGGGCCGAGCGTGTGGGGCCCGTGGTGACGGCGGACGTCGTCCGGCCGGCGACGGCGGGCACCGGGACCCGCCTAACCTGAGCCCATGAGCGTGCGACGGGTCATGGGGACCGAGCTGGAGTACGGCATCTCGGTGCCCGGGCAGCCGGGGGCGAACCCGACCACGCTGTCCAGCCAGGTGGTCAACGCCTGGTCGGTGGCCGAGGCGCCGACGCCGCGCCGGCCGCGCTGGGACTTCGAGGAGGAGTCGCCGCTGCGCGATGCCCGCGGGTTCGACCTCTCCCCGGCGACCGCGCTGGACCACAACGACCTCGACGAGGACGCCGGGATGGCCAACGTCATCCTCACCAACGGCGCCCGGCTCTACGTCGACCACGCCCACCCGGAGTACTCGACGCCCGAGGTCACCAGCCCGCGCGACGTCGTCCTGTGGGACAAGGCGGGGGAGCGGATCATGGCCGAGGCGGCCCGCCGGGCCGCGCGCGTGCCCGGCACCCAGCCCATCCAGCTGTACAAGAACAACACCGACGGCAAGGGCGCCTCCTACGGGGCGCACGAGAACTACCTGATGAGCCGGTCGACCCCGTTCATCGAGATCATCCGCGGGCTGATCCCGTTCTTCGTCACCCGCCAGGTGTTCGCCGGGGCGGGCCGGGTGGGTATCGGCAGCGAGGGGCGCACCGACGGGTTCCAGCTCTCCCAGCGGGCGGACTTCTTCGAGGTCGAGGTCGGGCTGGAGACGACGCTCAAGCGGCCCATCATCAACACCCGCGACGAGCCGCACGCGAACCCCGACGACTACCGCCGGCTGCACGTGATCATCGGCGACGCCAACCTGGCCGAGCTGTCCACCTACCTCAAGGTCGGCACGGCGGCGCTGGTCCTGTCGCTGATCGAGGCCCGCGCCCTGGACCGGGACCTGACCATCGAGGAGCCGGTCGAGGCGCTGCAGGCGATCAGCCACGACCCGTCGCTGACCCACCGGGTGCGGCTGCGCGACGGCCGGCGGCTCACCGCCATCGAGGTGCAGCGGGAGTACCTCGCGATGGCGAAGCGGTTCGTCGCCGCGCAGGGCGACGACGACGCCCAGACCGCCGACGTGCTGCGCCGCTGGGCGTCGGTGCTCGACGACCTGGAGGCGGACCCGATGCGGCTGGCCGACCAACTGGACTGGCCGGCCAAGCTGCGCCTGCTGGAGGGCTACCGCCAGCGCGACGGCCTCTCCTGGGGCGACGCCCGGCTCAAGCTGGTCGACCTGCAGTACTCCGACGTCCGGCCGGACAAGGGGCTGTACCACCGGCTGGTGGCCCGCGGCTCGATGCAGCGGCTGGTGACCGACGAGGAGGTCACCCGGGCGATGACGGCCCCGCCGGAGGACACCCGGGCGTTCTTCCGCGGCGAGTGCCTGCGGCGGTACCCGGCCCAGGTGGCGGCGGCGTCGTGGGACTCGGTGGTCTTCGACGTCGGCCGGGACAACCTGGTGCGGATCCCCACGATGGAACCGTTGCGCGGCACCCGCGAGCACGTCGGGGCGCTGTTCGAGTCGACGTCGAGCGCGGCGGAGCTGGTGGACACCATCACCGGCCGCTGAGCGTCCGGCCCCCTTCTGTCACACCCCGCGGGTAACTTCTGCGGCAGCGCACCACACCAGCTCAGGGAGGGTGACATGGCCACCAGGGACACCGGCGGGCAGCAGCGGTCCACGCGTTCGCGCGAGGAGACCGAGGAGGTCGAGGCCTCGGTCGACACCGAGGCGAGCGACCGCACCAAGGAAGTGACCGACGACGTCGACTCACTTCTCGACGAGATCGACGGCGTGCTCGAGGAGAACGCCGAGGAGTTCGTGCGTGCGTACGTACAAAAAGGGGGCCAGTGACCGAGATCATCCCGGTCTTGAGTGTCTCGCGTGGAGAAGAAGTACTGCCGCGACTGCGGCGCACATCGCCCCCTCGCTGAGTTCAGCAAGAACAAGAGGTCGCGTGACGGGCTCGCGTTCTACTGCCGTCAGCACCTCGCCGAACGATCGCTGCAGAGCCGTGAGGCCAGGCGGGTCGAACCGCGCAAACACCGGTTCGCCCCACCTGGGCTGAAGGTCCCGGACGGTCACAAGTGGTGCCCCGATTGCGAGCAAGTCCTCGCCTTGGAGGCGTTCCCGCGCACCAGGGCGTCGTCAACGGGGCGTGCCACCTACTGCCTGCCCTGCCACAACGCCCGCGGGAAGAAGTGTCGCGAAGCTGTCGGCGGGAGTAGGACCTATCACCTGTCCCGGCGCTACGGGATCACTGCCGAGGAAGCCGACGACATGCTCCCGCTCAGGGTGGCCTGTGCGCGGTCTGCCGGGAGGCACCCGCCGTACACGTCGATCACGATCACGTGACCGGTGCGGTCCGCGACCTGCTCTGTTTCAACTGCAATGGTGGGCTGGGCCAGTTCCGGGACGACGAGCAGCTGCTCCGGGCGGCGGCCGACTACGTCGAGCGGCATCGGATCGAGCAAGGGCGCGACCCGGACGGCGCCGGACGCCACGAGGTCCGCCCGGCGATCGCGCGTGCCTCAGGCGCTCGGCGCGTCGTCTCGCCGGGGATGGCCCGGTGGCTGGCCATGCAGTCGGCGGCGGAGCAGTCGGTGACCAAGCCGGCCACGTCTCCGGCCGAGTGAGGCCCGGTCACCCGGCGCCCGGGGTCGGCGTCTACGACCCCCGGGGTCGACCGCCGGTAGGGTCCCAGGAGCAGCACGGACAGCCGCTCTGAAGCGGCGGGAGAGGTGGATGGGTGAGCGAGTTCGCAACCGGTCGGAGCGGGTTCCCGCCCGCCTACCTGGACCGGGTCGGGTCCTCGTTCACCGACTTCCTGGGCACCACGGCGCCCGACCTGCTGCCCGGCCGGCGAACCCTGCCCGGCACGCCGATGGGCGACCTCGCCCCGCACGGCACCACGATCGTCGCCGCCACCTTCGACGGCGGTGTGCTGATGGGCGGTGACCGCCGGGCCACCATGGGCAACCTCATCTCCAGCCGCGACATCGAGAAGGTCTACCCGGCCGACTCCTGGTCGGTGATCGGCATCGCCGGCGCTGCCGGGATCGCGATCGAGATGGTCCGGCTCTACCAGGTGGAGCTGGAGCACTACGAGAAGATCGAGGGCGTCACGATGTCCCTCGACGGCAAGGCCAACCGGCTGGCCGCGATGATCCGCGGCAACCTCGGCGCGGCCATGCAGGGTCTCGCCGTCGTCCCGCTGTTCGCCGGCTACGACCTCGACGCCGCCGACGGCGTGAGCCCGGGGCGGATCTTCAGCTACGACGTCACCGGCGGGAACTACGAGGAGCGCGGCTACGCCTCGGTCGGCTCCGGTTCGCTGTTCGCGCGGAACTCGCTGAAGAAGACCTGGCAACCGGGCCTGTCGGCCGACGCGGCCACCCGCACCGTCGTCGAGTCGCTGTACGACGCCGCCGACGACGACTCGGCCACCGGCGGTCCGGACATGGTCCGCAGGTTGTTCCCGATCGTCTACCGGGTCGACGCCGAGGGCGCGGTCCGGCTCCCCGACGCAGAGGTCTCCGCCGTCGCCGCCGCCATCGTCGCGGAGCGCTCGGCCGCGGACGGGCAGGGCTGACCCATGACCATGCCGTACTACGCCTCCGCCGAGCAGGTCATGCGCGACCGCTCGGAGTACGCCCGCAAGGGCATCTCCCGCGGCCGCAGCGTCGCCGTGCTCACCTACGACGACGGCGTGCTCCTCATCGCCGAGAACCCCAGCTCCACGCTGCACAAGGTGGGCGAGATCTACGACCGGATCGGCTTCGCCGCGGTCGGCCGGTACTCGGAGTTCGAGAGCCTGCGGGTGGCCGGTGTCCGGCTGGCCGACGTGCGCGGCTACTCCTACAACCGGCGCGACGTCACCGGCCGGATCGTCGCCAACGCCTACGCGCAGACCCTCGGGGCGATCTTCACCGAGCAGATGAAGCCCTACGAGGTGGAGCTGTGCGTCGCCGAGGTGGGCGACACCGCAGACAGCGACCAGCTGTACCGGCTCACCTTCGACGGCTCGGTCGTCGACGAGCCGGACTTCGTGGTGATGGGCGGCCAGGCCGAGGCGGTCACCGCCAACCTGCGCCAGCACTTCTCCACCGGCCTGGGCCTGGCCGAGGCGCTCCGCGTCGGCGTCCAGGCGCTGTCCGCGGTCAGCCCGGCCACCAGCGCCAACGGCGGCGGCCACGACCAGCTGCCGGCCGAGCAGCTGGAGGTCGCGGTGCTCGACCGGCGCCGGCCCAAGCGCGCCTTCCGCCGGGTCACCGGCGCGGCTCTGCGGGCACTGCTCAGCAACGAGCCCGCGCCCGAGCCGGCCCCGCCCGCGGAGGCCGCCGGGCACACCCACGCGCCCAGCGCCCCGGCGCCCGGCACCCCGGCCGGACTGGGTGACCCGGCGGCCGTCGACACCGCCGGCGGCACCGAGCAGGCGTCCGCGCAGCCGGCCACCACCGACGGCGTCGGCGGTGGCACCGAAGGCAGCAGCGACGGCCGTGGCGAGGGCAACGGCAACGGTGAAGGGCCCGCGCAGAACGGCGACGCCGAGGACGGCACCGAGCAGTGAGCGGCGCGGCGCGCGAGGCACACGAGCCGAGCGCGCCGCCGCGGCCTAGGCTCGGTGAGGTGGAACGACGGATCTTCGGCATCGAGACCGAGTACGGCGTCACGTGCACCTTCCGAGGCCAGCGCCGGCTCTCCCCGGACGAGGTCGCGCGGTACCTGTTCCGCCGGGTCGTCTCCTGGGGGCGCAGCTCCAACGTCTTCCTCCGCAACGGGTCGCGGCTCTACCTGGACGTGGGCAGCCACCCCGAGTACGCCACCGCCGAGTGCGACGACCTCACCGAGCTCGTCGTCCACGACAAGGCCGGCGAGCGGATCCTCGAGGGGCTGATGGTCGACGCCGAGCAGCGCCTCAAGGAAGAGGGCGTCACCGGCGACATCTACCTGTTCAAGAACAACACCGACTCCGCGGGCAACAGCTACGGCTGCCACGAGAACTACCTCGTCGGCCGGCACGGGGAGTTCGGCCGGCTCGCCGACGTGCTCATCCCGTTCCTGGTCAGCCGGCAGATGGTGGTCGGCGCCGGCAAGGTGCTGCACACCCCGCGCGGGGCCGTCTACTGCGTCAGCCAGCGCGCCGAGCACATCTGGGAGGGCGTCTCCAGCGCCACCACCCGCTCCCGGCCGATCATCAACACCCGCGACGAGCCGCACGCCGACGCCGAGAAGTACCGCCGGCTGCACGTCATCGTGGGCGACTCGAACATGAACGAGACGACCACGCTGCTCAAGGTCGCCATCACCGACCTGGTGCTGAAGATGATCGAGCAGGGCGTCGTCATCCGGGACATGACCCTGGAGAACCCGATCCGGGCGATCCGCGAGATCAGCCACGACATGACCGGGCGGCGCAAGGTCCGGCTGGCCAACGGCCGCGAGATGTCCGCGCTGGAGATCCAGACCGAGTACCACGACCGGGCCGCGGAGTTCGTCGACCGGGAGGGCCTCGGCCCCGTGCACCGGCAGATGCTCGAGTTGTGGGGGCGCACCCTCAAGGCCGTCGACACCGGCGACCTCAGCCTCATCGACCGGGAGATCGACTGGGCCAGCAAGTACCGGCTCATCGAGCGGTACCGGGCCAAGCACGACCTGCCGCTGTCCAGCCCGCGGGTGTCCCAGCTCGACCTCGCCTACCACGACATCCGCCGCGGCCGGGGCCTGTACTACCTGCTGGAGAAGGCCGGGCAGGTGGAGCGGGTGGCGCACGACCCGCTCGTCTTCGAGGCCAAGAACGTGCCGCCGCAGACCACCCGGGCCAAGCTGCGCGGTGAGTTCATCCGGCGGGCCCAGGAGAAGCGCCGCGACTTCACCGTCGACTGGGTGCACCTCAAGCTCAACGACCAGGCCCAGCGCACCGTGCTGTGCAAGGACCCGTTCAAGTCCGTCGACGAGCGGGTCGAGAAGCTGATCTCCTCGATGTGAGCAGAGCGCCGCGGTGACCGATCGCGCCGAGGCGCTGCTCGCCGGCCCGCGCGGCCGGCAGCTGTGCCTCCAGCTCGTGCTCGGGCCCGCCGCTCCCCGCTGGCCGGAACTGATCTGGACCACGGAGCCCGCCGGGCACCCGGTCGCGCGGTACGACCGGGACGACGCCCGCCGGTCGCTCGCCGCCGCCGTGGCCGCGGCGGACCTCGCGGCGCTGGCCGGGACGGCCGATCCGGCTGCGTTCGTCCCGGCGCTGCTCGCGGCCGTCGACTCCGCCCGGTACTGGCAGGAGCCCGCCGACGACGACGCCCTGCTGGGCGACGCGGACCTGGCAGCCCAGCTGCGCCCGGTGGCCGAGGCCGTCGCCGGGGCACCAGCGGCCCGGTGGTGGGCCGAGCCGCTCGCCACCGCCACCCAGCACACCGTGCTCTTCGAGCCGGCGGACAACGCGCCGCAGCTCACCGGCACGCGGCCCGCGCTGGCCCGCTGGCGGGCGGAGACCCTGGCGGCCGAGCACCGGGCCGCGCAGGACCGGCCGGCCGACCCGCACGCGAACTGGTCCGGCGAGTGGTGGTCGACGCCGGTGCTGGCCGGGCTGGTCGTCACCATCGGGGTGCTGCCCGGCCGCACCGCGGCACCCCGGCCGGCCGCCACCCGGCTGCTGCTGGTCGAGGACGAGTTGAGCTGGGAGACGGCCGCCACCTGGCCGGTGCCCGTGCCGGACTGGGCCCGGGTCCTGGAGATCACCGGACCGCAGGACTGGGTCGACCTGGTCCGGCGCCACCCCCTCGACGTCACCGCCTCCCGGCGGCACGACTGGTGGCGGGCCACCGGCGCGGTCGGCCCCTTGCTGATCCCGGACTGGTCCGCCGTCGCCGGGGAGTTCGAGGCCGTGCACCTGACGGTCGACGGGTACCTCTCGACCGCCGGCCGGGCGCTCCCGGTGGACCGGGCGGGCGCGCCCGGCTGGACGGTGCTCGCCGGGTGGGACCCGGACGCCACCTGGTGGCTCACCGACCTGTTCGAGCTGGGGGAGCAGGTGAACTGGCGGCGGCGGGACGACGAGCCGCCGCGCTGGACGCCGGCCTGACCGAACCCGGTGGCCAGGCCGGCCCGGACTGCGCAGACTGCCCGGGTGTCCACCGCACTCGTCACCGGGGTCGGCCGCCGCGCCGGCATCGGGTTCGCCATCGCCCGCCGGCTGCTCGACCGCGGGGACCGGGTCGTCGTCTCCTCCTGGTCGCCGCACGACGCCGGCCAGCCCTGGGGCGCCGACGACCTGACCGCCGTCCTGGCCGAGCTGGGCGATCCGCCGCACCTCGCCGCCGACCTCGCCGACCCGGCCGCCCCCGCCGCACTGGTCGAGGCCGCCCGGGAGGCGGTGGGGCCGCTGAGCACGCTGGTGGCCAACCACGCCCGCAGCGCCGAGGGCCGGCTGGCCGACGTGACCGCCGCCGAGCTCGACCTGTTCTTTGCGGTGAACACCCGGGCGACGCTGCTGCTGGTCCAGGCGTTCGCCGCGCAGCACCAGCCTTCAGCGGGACCCGGCTCCGCGGTGCTGTTCACCTCGGGTCAGCACCGCGGCCCCATGGCCGACGAGCTGCCCTACGCGGTGAGCAAGGGTGCGGTCCAGCAGATGACCCTGTCGCTGGCCGACGAGCTCGCTGACCGCGAGATCACCGTCAACTGCGTCAACCCGGGACCGACCGACACCGGCTGGGCCGGCCCGGCGCTCGCCGACGAGGTGGCCCGGTCGATGCCCCGGGGCCGGTGGAACACCCCGGCCGAGGCCGCCGCCGTCGTCACCTGGCTGACGGGCCCGGACGCCCGCTCCGTCACCGGCCAGACGATCGACGCCGAAGGCGGCTTCCGCCGCTGGCGGTGACCGGGGCCGCGGTCAGTCCGGCGGGGCGCCGAACAGGGCCAGCTGCGCGGCGAACCGGCCGGCGGCGGCCGCGGCGAGGAAGTACGCGCGGTCCTCGGCGACGCTCCGGCCCATCGTGGACAGGGTCACCGGCGAGCCGGCCAGCGCGTCGTCGAGCCCCTCGGTGTCCACCCACTCGATCACGTTGCGCTCGGGCTGCCCGGCCAGGTCCTCCTCGACCTGGGCACCCAGCTCCGACCCGATGCCGCGCGGCGCCACCAGGGTCACCCCGCCCATCGCCACCCGCCCGAAGGCGGTCAGCGAGTGGTGGGACACGCCGCGGTGGCGGGGCCGCGGGTCGGCGTCGGAGATCCGCAGCGCCCCGATGGTCTGCCCGCCCAGCACGTGCACCGCGTTGCACGCCTCCCCGGCGGCGACCCCGGAGAAGCCCCACGGCGTCCCCGTGCCCAGGTTGCCCGGGCCCTGCGCCACCACGGTGACGTCGGCGTGCAGCACGTGCCGCGCGGCGAGCAGCCCGGTGTGCACGGTCACCGCCTCCAGGTCACCGCCGAACGCCTGCCCCACGGTGACCACCCCGGCCAGCGACGGACCCAGGGCGTCCAGCGTCCGGGAGAACGCGGCGGGCAGCGCCCCGCCGTCGGTCATCACGTAGGCCACCCGCAGCGCCGGGTCGGTGACGTGCACCCCGGCGAGCACCGCGGGCAGCGCCGAGTGCAGGTCGGCCACGACCACGGGCATGCCCCCGAGGTCCTCGGCCGCGGCGATGGCCTCGTGGTGCTCGGTCTCCTGCTCGTCGACCCCCTGCACCGTGACCTGCAGCGGGGTGTACCGCCCCTTGACCAGGTGGCCGGGGCCGGTGGGGTCGGCCGGCAGCCGGTCGGGCACCGCCACGACGAGCGCGTACCCGCCGGTGCCCAGCTTCTGCGCCCAGGCCGTGGTGTTCAGCAGCACCTCGTCACCGACCTCGGGCGTGCCCACGAGCGAGGGGTGGGCCAGTGCGCGGATCGCGCCGTCGTCGAACACCTTGACGGTCATCTCCTGCGCGTCGCGCCAGGCGCGGCCCAGCTCGGTGACCCGCCCGCGGCGCCAGCGGATCCGGGAGGCCGGGGCAGGGGAGGAGGGAGTCGTCACCGTCGCAGGCTAACCAGCGGTCGGGCCGGGGGCAGCCGGAGCCGTAACCTGTGCCCGTGGCAGCCAAGCGGGCGGAACGACTGGTGAACCTGGTCATCGCCCTGCTCGGTACCCGGCAGTACGTCTCGGCGGCCAGGATCCGGGACACGGTGCCCGGCTACGAGCCCGACGACGGCACCGCCCGCGCCGACGAGGCCTTCAAGCGGATGTTCGAGCGGGACAAGGCCGAGCTGCGCGAGATCGGCGTCCCGCTGGAGACCGGCCGCACCAGCGCCTTCGACACCGAGGACGGCTACCGGATCGCCCGCGCCGACTACGAGCTGCCCGAGCTCACCCTGACCGGCGAGGAGGCCGCCGCGGTGGGCCTGGCCCTGCGGCTGTGGCAGTCCGCGCAGCTGGCCGGCGCCGCGCAGAGCGCGCTGGTGAAGCTGCGGGCCGCCGGGGTGGACGTCGACCCGGGCCGGGTGCTGCCGATCCAGCCGCGGCTGGACGCCGGCGAGCCCTCGTTCGAACCCTGCTACGCCGCGGCCCGCGACCGCCGGGTCCTCACCTTCGACTACCGGCGTCCCGACGAGCAGCGCCCGGCCCGCCGCCGGGTGCAGCCGTGGGGCGTCGTGGCGTGGCACGGCCGCTGGTACCTGGTGGGCCACGACCTGGACCGGCAGGCCCCGCGGGTCTTCCGGCTGTCCCGCGTCGTCGGCACCCCGAGGGCCAGCGGCCCGCCCGGGGCCTTCGCCCCGCCGGCCGACCTCGACCTGGCGTCGGTGGTGGCCGGCTCCGAGCGCCGCGAGGAGCAGGTCGTGGTGGTCCGGGCCCGCCCGGGGACGGCGATCGGCCTGCGCCGGCACGCGACGGTGCTGGGTACCGGCGACGACGGGGACGACCGGCTGGAGCTGCGCACGACCGAGCCGTGGGCGCTCGCCGACCAGCTGGCCGCCTACGGTGCCGACGTGCTCGTCGAGTCCCCACCCCGGATGCGCGAGGCCGTCGTCGAGCGCCTCACCCGGCTGGCCGCGCTGGCGGAGCGGGCATGACCGCGCCGAGCACCGCCGAGCGGATGACCCGCCTGCTGGCCCTGGTGCCCTACCTGCAGTCCCGCCCGGACGGCGTGCGGCTGGCCGACGCCGCCGCCGACTTCGGCGTCCCCGAGGCCCAGCTGCGCCGCGACCTGGACCTGCTCTGGGTCTGCGGGCTGCCCGGCCACGGCCCCGGTGACCTGATCGACCTGGCGTTCGAGGGCGACCGGGTGCGGGTCACCTTCACCGCCGGCATGGTGCGCCCGCTCCGGCTGACCACCGACGAGGCGGTCGCGCTGATCGTGGCGCTGCGGACGCTGCTCGAGCTCCCCGGACTGGCCGAGGGTGAGGCGGTCAGCCGCGCGCTGGCCAAGATCGCCACCGCCGCGGGGCAGCCCGCCGAGGTCGCCGCACCGGTGGCGGTCAGCGTGGGCGCGGGGGAGGAGTCCCTCGCCGTCGTCCGGCAGGGGCTGGAGCACCGGCGCGCCCTGCACCTGCACTACTACGTGCCCAGCCGCGACCAGCGCACCGACCGGGTCGTCGACCCCATGCGGCTGCTGCTGGTCGACGGCCACTGGTACCTCGAGGCCTGGTGCCGCAACGTCGAGGGCGTGCGGCTGTTCCGGCTCGACCGGATGGACGACGTCACCGTGCTCGACTCCCCGGCCGCCCCGCCGCCGCAGGCGCAGGAGCGCGACCTGGCGTCCGGCCTCTACCAGCCCAGCGGCGAGGAACCGCTGGTCCGCCTCCGGCTGGCCCGCGCCGCCCGCTGGGTGGCCGACTACTACCCGGTGGAGGAGCAGGCCGAGGTCGACGACCCACCCGGAGGGCTGGCGATCGCGGTGCGGACGTCGGACCTGGGCTGGGCCCGGCGCCTGGTCGCCTCCCTCGGTGGCGCCGCCACCGTGGACGAGCCGGCCGGGCTGGCCGGTCAGGTGGCCGCCGAGGCCCGGGCCGCGCTGGCCCGCTACCCGGACGCCGGCGACAGCGCGCACCGGTCCGGCTAGGGTCGTCCCCGTGTTGCTGGTCGTCTGGATCGTCGTCGCCGTGCTGGCCGTCGTGGTGCTCGGCAGCCTCGCCTACAGCCTGTTCGGGGCGATGGGCCGGCTCACCCGCGAGCTGCGCCGCCTGGACGGCGAGGTCCGGCCCGTCCTCGCCGAGGTGCAGGCCACCCTCGACCGGGCCGCCGCCCAGCGCGCCGCCGGCACACCGGACCCGGCGCCGACGCCTCGCTGAACGACAGGCTGAACAACTGGTGGACGGCGGTTGCACACCCTCGGCCCGACCCTGCGCAGCCCTCTCCCGGGCGTAGAGTCGCCGCCACCACGACCACTCGGAGGAAATCATGGGCGGACTCGGCCCGATGGAGATCGGCCTGATCATCCTGGCCGTCCTGCTGCTCTTCGGCTACAAGAAGCTGCCGGATGCCTCCCGCTCGATGGGGCGCTCGATGCGCATCTTCAAGAGCGAGATGAAGGGCATGAAGGACGACGACGTTCGCACCAAGGACGAGGCCAAGACCGCTCCGGTCCGGGGCGAGATCGTCACCCCCACGACGGTCACCCCCGCCGCCGTCGACTACGAGGCGGAGCTCCGCGCCGCCGAGGCCCGGGCCGCCGAGGCGCGCGCCCGCGCCGAGCAGGCCCGCGCGTCGGCTGCCGCCGACGGTCGCTGATCCACCGCACCCCCGGAGCACCCGCCCGTGACCCTGGCAGGGCGAACGCGTGACCGCCGCCCGCGGCGTCCCCCTCGGGACGCCGCGGCGACGATGTCCCTGATCGGCCACCTCCGCGAGCTGCGCAACCGGATCGCCAAGGCGCTGCTGGCCCTGCTGGTCGGCACCGCGATCGCGTTCTGGTGGTACGAGCACGGGCTGGGCGAGTTCATCCGTGCCCCCTACTGCGGCCTCCCGCCGGACCTCCTGCCACCGGAGCTGCGGCTCGCCGACGACGGGCAGGACTGCCAGCTGCTGATCACCGACGTGCTCAGCGGTGTCTTCATCCGGCTCAAGGTGAGCTTCCTGTGCGGGGCGGTGTTCTCGGCGCCGTTCTGGCTCTACCAGCTGTGGGCCTTCGTCACCCCGGGGCTGAAGAAGAACGAGAAGGCCTACGGCGTCGGCTTCGTCGCCGTCTCCTCGACGCTGTTCGCCCTCGGCGCCGCGCTGGCCTACATCTCGCTGTCCAAGGGCCTGGAGCTGCTGCTGGGCCTGGCCGGCAGCGGCACGGTCGTCTGGCTGACCGCGCATGACTACATCGGGTTCGTGCTCTCGCTGCTGGTCGCCTTCGGGGTGAGCTTCGAGGTGCCGCTGTTCGCGGTGGCGCTGAACCTGGTGGGCGTCCTCAGCCACCAGACGCTGGCCAAGGGCCGGCGCTGGATCTTCTTCCTCACCATCGTCTTCGCCGCGTTCATCACCCCCACCCAGGACCCGTTCACCATGCTCCTGATGGCCGGGCCGATGATCGTGCTGTTCGAACTGGCCATCCAGATCGCCCGCTTCGTCGACCGGCGGCGGGCGAAGAAGGCGGCCGCCGCGGGCCTGGCCGGGCTCGACGACGACGAGGCCTCACCGCTCGTCGGCGGTCCGTCGGCGCTCGACACCACCCCCAGCGGCCTGGACACCACCCCGAGCCCGTTGGACGAACCGGACCCGGTCGAACGCCGCTGACCCGCCGGCGCTCCTGCAGCGGGGCAGGCGGGTACCTACTGTGGGGACATGTCCAGCCCGGCTGAGCGGTACGCGGCTGCGCGCCGACGTAACGCGCACCCCACCCTGTCGGAGTTCACCGCCGAGCTCGGCTTCAGCCTCGACCCGTTCCAGGTGGAGGCCTGCGAGGCGCTCGAGCGCGGCTCCGGCGTGCTGGTCTGCGCGCCCACCGGCGCCGGCAAGACGGTGGTGGGGGAGTTCGCCGTCCACAAGGCGCTGCAGGAGGGCCGCAAGGCCTTCTACACGACGCCGATCAAGGCGCTGTCGAACCAGAAGTACAACGACCTCGTCGACCGGTACGGGTCCACGCGGGTGGGCCTGCTGACCGGCGACAACGCCATCAACGGCGACGCTCCGATCGTGGTGATGACCACCGAGGTGCTGCGCAACATGCTCTACGTCGACTCCCCGGCGCTCACCGACCTCGGATACGTGGTGATGGACGAGGTGCACTACCTCGCCGACCGGTTCCGCGGCGCGGTGTGGGAGGAGGTGATCATCCACCTCCCCGAGCACGTCCGGCTGGTGTCGCTGTCGGCGACGGTGAGCAACGCCGAGGAGTTCGCCGACTGGTTGGTCAGCGTCCGCGGGGACACCGCGGTGGTGGTCAGCGAGGTGCGGCCGGTGCCGCTGTGGCAGCACATGCTCGTGGGCGGGCGGGTCTTCGACCTGTTCGCGCTGCGCCCGGCCGCGCACGCGGCGGAGTGGGAGCAGACCCCGCGCGGGCAGTCGACCCGGGAGCGGGGCCGGGCCGTGGTCGATCCGGAGCTGGTCCGCTTCGTGCACGAGCAGGAGCGGCGTTTCGACAGCTGGTCCGGTGGTGGGGGCGGCTCCCGGGGCGGGTTCAGCCACAAGCCGCGCTTCCGGCCACCGTCGCGACCGGACGTCGTCGAGCGGCTGGACCGCTCAGGTCTGCTGCCGGCGATCACCTTCGTGTTCAGCCGCAACGGCTGCGACGCCGCCGTCCACCAGTGCCTGGGCTCGGGGATGCGGCTGACCGACGAGACCGAGCGGGCCGCGATCGCCGAGGTGATCGACCGGCGCACCGGGTCGCTGCCGGAGGAGGACCTGCACGTCCTCGGCTTCTGGGAGTGGCGCGAGGGGCTGCTGGCCGGGTTCGCCGCGCACCACGCCGGGCTGGTCCCGGCGTTCAAGGAGACCGTCGAGGAGTGCTTCGTCCGAGGCCTGGTGAAGGCGGTGTTCGCCACCGAGACCCTCGCGCTGGGCATCAACATGCCCGCGCGCACCGTCGTCCTGGAGCGGTTGGTGAAGTGGAACGGCGAGGCGCACGTCGACGTCACCCCGGGGGAGTACACCCAGCTCACCGGCCGGGCCGGACGGCGGGGCATCGACATCGAGGGCCACGCGGTCGTCGTCTGGGCGCCCGGGGTCGACCCGGCGGCCGTCGCCGGCCTGGCCAGCACCCGCACCTACCCGCTCAAGTCCTCGTTCCGGCCCAGCTACAACATGGCGGTCAACCTGGTCGGCACGCTGGGCCGGGAACGGGCCCGGGAGCTGCTCGGCTCCTCCTTCGCCCAGTTCCAGGCCGACCGGTCGGTGGTCGGGCTGGCCCGCTCGGCGGCCCGGCACGAGGAGACCGCCGCCCAGCTGGAGCGGGAGATGCGCGGTGGGCTCACCAACGCCGCGCTGGACGTCGCGGGGTACGCCAAGCTGCGGCTGGAGATCGCCGAGCGGGAGAAGGCGCTGTCCCGCGACACCCAGGCCCGCCGGCGGCTCGCGGCCGCGGAGTCGCTGGAGGCGCTGCGCCCCGGCGACGTCATCCGGGTGCCGTCGGGACGCCGCCAGGGCCTGGCCGTGGTGCTCGACCCGGGCATCACCGAGCTCACCGACCCGCGGCCCCTGGTGCTCACCGAGGACCGCTGGGCCGGCCGGCTCGCCGCGGTCGACTTCCCCAGCCCGGTCAGCGCGCTGGCCCGGGTGAAGGTGCCGAAGAACTTCAACCACCGCAGCCCGCACGCCCGCCGCGACCTCGCCTCAACGCTGCGCAACGCCCGCGCGGAGAACGCGCTGGGCGCACGGCGGACCAAGGGCCGTTCGGCCGCCGACGACGACCCGGTGCTCGCCGACCTGCGGCACGCGCTGCGCGCGCACCCGGTGCACGGGCTGCCCGACCGGGAGGAGCGGGCGCGCGCCGCCGACCGCTGGCTGCGTGAACTGCGCGACGCCGAGCGGCTGCGCCGGCAGATGGCCGAGCGCACCGGCTCGCTGATCCGCCAGTTCGACCGCACCTGCGACGTCCTCACCGAGCTCGGCTACCTGGTGCCCGAGACCGCGCCGGTCGAGGGCCCGGTCGAGGGCACGGTCGAGGGCACGGTCGAGGGCCCGGTCGCGAGCGAGACCCCGGAGCGGGTGACCGACGACGGACGGCGGCTGGCCCGGCTGTGGACCGAGACCGACCTGCTCACCGCCGAGTGCCTCCGCGCCGGGGCGTTCCGCGGCCTGGCCCCCGCCGAGCTCGCCGCCTGCGTCTCGGCGCTGGTGTTCGAGGCGCGGCGGGAGAGCCCGGCCACCCCCTCCGTCCCGGCCGGCAAGGTCGCCGCCTCCCTGGCCGAGATGCGCCGGGTGCGCGCCCGGCTGTTCGACGTGGAGACCGAGCACGGCGTGCCGGTGACCCGCGACCTGGACCTGGGCTTCGTCTGGGCCGCCTACCGCTGGGCCGACGGGCAGTCCCTGGACCGGGTGCTCGCCGGCGCCGAGCAGGCCGGCACCGAGCTCTCCGGCGGGGACTTCGTCCGCTGGGCCCGCCAGCTGATCGACCTGCTCGACCAGCTGGCCAAGGTCGCCGACGAGCCGCTGGCCGGGGTGGCCCGGGCCGCCGTCGGCCGGGTGCGGCGCGGGGTGGTCGCGGTCGCCGTCACCGGCTGACCGCCCGCCGCTCCGGGGTGGGACACAATCGCAGCCGCCCGCCCCCTCGACGGAGGAGCCACGATGAGCCAGCCCCCGCAGGGCCCGCCCGACCCCGGCCAGCAGCCGCGGCCGCCGGCGTCCGGCTGGGGTGGGCAGGGCGGCTGGGGCCCGCCGTCGGGGCAGCCGCCGCAGGTGCCGCCGCCGTGGGGGCCACCCCGGTACGGCCCGCCGGGGAGCCCCGGCCAGCCCCCGTACGGACAGCCCCCGTACGGGCAGCCGGGCTACGGACCGCCGCCCGGCTGGGGCGCCCCGCGGGTGCCGCCCCGCCGCGCGCGCCGCGGGCCCGGCGTCGGGCTCGCGGTGCTCGCCGTCGCCGCGCTCGCGCTGGTGCTGCTGCTGACGCCCGGATTCGGCTCGACCCGGCTGGACCCGGACGCGGTGGAGCAGGACGTCGCCGGGCAGTACGAGGAGCTCCGCGGCGTGCCGCTGGCGCTGCGCTGCACGGAGCCGATGCCGGTCGATGAGGGCAGCAGCTACCGGTGCGAGGGCACCACCGGCGACGGCGACCAGGTGACCGTGACGATCGAGGTCACCGGCGCCGACGGCGCCTACACCTGGTCCGACGAGTGAGGTCCGACGAGTGAGGTCCGACGAGTGAGGCCGGTCGAGTGACGGGGGTCAGCCCAGCGCGTCGGCCGGCCAGCCCAGCGCTGCGCCCAGCCGGCGGACCGAGGACTCCAGCCCGTGCCGCTCGGCCAGCGCCGCGAGGCCCCCGGGGTCGGCCGGGCGGGCCGGCAGCTCCCCGGAGACCGGCGGCAGGTCGATCGAGGTGACGACGGCGACCACCGCGGGTGCGGCGTCCAGGTAGTCCGCGGAGGCGGCGAGCTTCGCCAGCACCCCCTTGGTCAGCGGCGCCTTCGGGACGACGGTGCGGGCGGCCGCCGCCCGGATCCCGGCGAGCGAGCCGAACTCGTTGATCAGCGTGGCCGCGGTCTTCGCCCCCACCCCGGCGACGCCGGGCAGCCCGTCGCTGGGGTCGCCGCGCAGCACCGCGAAGTCCGCGTAGGCACGCCCGGGGATGCCGTACTTCGCCGCGACCGCCGCCTCGTCGACGAACTCCAGGTCGGTGATGCCGCGGTTGGTGTAGAGCACCCGCACCTCGCGTGCGTCGTCGACCAGCTGGAACAGGTCGCGGTCGCCGGTGACCACGTCGACCGGGCCGCGGGCGCGGGTGGCCAGGGTGCCGATGACGTCGTCCGCCTCGTACCCGGGTGCGCCCACCCGGGCCAGCCCGGCGGCCGCGAGCACCTCCACCAGCACCGGCACCTGCGGGGCCAGTTCGTCGGGGGTCTCCTCCCCGCCCGCGGGGGTCACCCGGTGGGCCTTGTACGACGGGACGGCGGCCACCCGGAACGCCGGCCGCCAGTCGTCGTCCCAGCAGGCGACCAGCCGCTGCGGCCGGTGCGCCACCACCAGCCGGGCGGTCATGTCCAGGAACCCGCGCACCGCGTTGACCGGGCGGCCGTCCGAGGAGGTCACCGAGGTGGGGACGCCGTAGAACGCGCGGAAGTAGAGGCTGGCGGCGTCCAGCAGCATCGTCGTCACGCGCGCGACGGTAACGGCCTGGTGACGACGGCGGACCACGTCGGTGGCCGTGGTTAGTCTGCCGTGGTGTCCGGATCCGTGCCCTCCTCCCCGCTGGTGTCCATCGACCGGGTGCGCGCTGCCCGCGCGGTCGCCGACGAGGTCGGTGTCGACGTCGTCGTGGTCACCCCCGGGTCGGACCTGCGCTACCTCTGCGGCTACGACGCGCACGCCATGGAGCGGCTGACCGCGCTGGCCGTGCCCCGCCGGGGTGAGCCGCTGCTGGTCGTCCCGCGGCTGGAGGCGCCGATGGTGGCGGCCTCCCCGGCCGGTGCGCTCGGCCTGGAGGTGCTGGCCTGGGACGAGACCGACGACCCGTTCACCCGGCTGGCCGACGCCGTCACCGCCCGGCTCGGGTCCGCCCCGCAGCGGGTGGCGGTGGGCAACCGCACCTGGGCCGAGCATGCGCTGGGCATCCAGCGGGCGCTGTCCGGCTCGACGCTGGAGCTCGCCGCCCCGGTGGTCGACCGGCTGCGGATGGTCAAGACCCCGGCCGAGGTGGAGGAGCTGGCGCTGGCCGGTGCCGCGATCGACCGGGTGCACGCCCGGATGGGGGAGTGGCTGCGGGTCGGGCGCACCGAGGCCGCGGTGGGCGCCGACATCGCCGCCGCGATCCTGGCCGAGGGGCACGTCGGGGTCGACTTCACCATCGTCGGCTCCGGGCCCAACGGGGCCAGCCCGCACCACGAGCTCTCCGACCGGGTCGTGCGGGCCGGTGACCTGGTGGTGGTCGACATCGGCGGGGAGACCGCGACCGGCTACCGCTCGGACTGCACCCGCACCTACGTGGTGGGTGGCTCGGCGGACGCCGAGACGGCCGAGTGGTACGCCGTCCTGCAGCGTGCGCAGGAGGCGGCGACGGCGGCGGTGCGCCCGGGCGTGACCTGCGAGCAGATCGACGCCGTGGCCCGGGACGTGATCACCGAGGCGGGCTGGGGCGAGCACTTCATCCACCGCACCGGGCACGGCATCGGGCTGGACACCCACGAGGCGCCCTACGTCGTCGCCGGCAACGACCTGCCGCTGGAGCCGGGCATGGCGTTCTCCGTCGAGCCCGGCATCTACCTGGCCGGGCGCTGCGGCGCCCGGATCGAGGACATCGTCGTCTGCACCGACGACGGCGTCCGCACGCTGAACGAGGGTCCCCGTGAGCTCGTCGAACTCCCCGGCTGACCCCGGCGCGGCGCCGGACGTCGACCGGGCGCTGCTGTCGGCGCTGGCCCGCGACGGGCGGGCCAGCTACACCGACCTCGCCGACCGGGTCGGGCTGTCGGTCTCCGCGGTGCACCAGCGGGTGCGGCGGCTGGAGCAGCGCGGGCTGATCACCGGCTACGGCGCGCACCTGGACGCGAAGCTGCTCGGCCTGCCGCTGACCGCCTTCGTGTCGATCACCCCGATCGAGGCGGCCCAGCCCGACGACGCCCCGTCCCGGCTGGCGCACCTGAGCGCGATCGAGGAGTGCCACTCGGTCGCCGGGGTGGAGAGCTACATCCTCAAGGTGCGGGTCGCCTCGCCCGACGCGCTGGAGGCGCTGCTGCAGGAGATCCGGGCCGCCGCGAACGTCACCACCCGGACGACGGTGGTGCTCTCCACCGCCTACGAGGACCGCCCGCCGATCTAGGGCGGCGCCGCCTCTGGACACCACTTCGAACGTGTGTTCGGATGGGCGGCATGCGGTGGGATGCCCAGAAGCTCGACCTCGACGAGCCGACGACGCTCCCCGGGCTGCCCACGGTGCGCGGGCTGCTCCGCCGGGTGCAGGTGCCGGAGTTCCCCGGGCTGACCTTCCACGAGGTGCGGGCCAAGAGCGCGTTGAACGCCGTCCCGGCGGGCTCGGCGATGCCGTTCGGCCACACCGTCAACCCCTACCGGGGCTGCTCCCATGCGTGCGTGTACTGCCTGGGTGCGGACACCGATGTGCTGATGGCGGACGGTCGCCACATGCGGATCGCCGATCTCCGCGTCGGTGACCGGGTCATCGGTACCGAGAAGCGAGGCGGCTACCGCCACTACGTCGAGACCGAGGTGCTCGCGCACTGGTCGACGGTGAAGCCCGCCCACCGGGTGTCCCTGGCGGACGGCACGTCGATCGTCGCCAGCGCCGATCACCGCTTCCTCACCGGCCGCGGATGGAAGCACGTCCGGGAGTCCGGGTGCCGCGGCGAGCAACGCCCTCACCTCACCCTCGATGACTCCCTGCTGGGTTTCGGCCGGACGGCCCCGACGGCGGCGGCTTGCGTGGACTATCGGCGGGGCTACCTCGCCGGCATGGTCCGCGGCGACGGCCACCTCAAGTCGTACCGGTATGCACGAGCCGGCCGTGATCACGGCGACGTCCATCGTTTTCGACTGGCGTTGGCGGATGTCGAGGGCCTGCACCGTGCGCAGCAGTTCCTGACAGCCGAGGGCATTCGTACCGACTGGTTCGAGTTCTCCTCCGCCACCGGCACTCGTCGAGCGATGAGTGCGATCCGGACGTCCTCAGCCGCGTCGGTCGCCCGGATCGAGCAGCTGGTCCAGTGGCCGACCGACCCCAGCGACTCCTGGCGACGTGGCTTCCTGGCCGGCATCTTCGACGCCGAAGGTCACCGGAGCCAGCACGTCCTCCGGATCAGCAACGCCGACGACGAGATGCTCCACCAGACGATGGGCGCATTCGCCGCCCTGGACTTCGACAGCGTCGTGGAGGATCCCGGACTGGCGAACCGGGTACGGACGGTGCGCCTGCGCGGCGGGCTGGGTGAGCACCTCCGTTTCATCCACCTCGTCGATCCGGCCATCCGGCGCAAGTGCCAGGTGCAGGGAACCGCGATCAAGTCCACGGCAGACCTCCGGGTCACCGGGATCGAGGGCCTCGGTCTCGAGGTGCCCATGTACGACATCACGACAGGCACTGGGGACTTCATCGCCAATGGCGTGGTGAGCCACAACTGCTTCGCCCGCGGCACGCACGAGTGGCTGGAGCTGGACTCCGGCGCCGACTTCGACCAGCAGATCGTGGTCAAGACCAACATCGCCGACGTGCTGCGCCGGGAGCTGGCCCGCCCGTCCTGGCAGCGGGAGCACGTCGCGCTGGGCACCAACACCGACCCGTACCAGCGGGCCGAGGGGCGCTACCGGCTGATGCCCGGCGTCATCACCGCGCTCGCCGGCTCGGGCACGCCGTTCTCGATCCTCACCAAGGGCACGCTCGCCCGCCGCGACGTCCCGCTGCTGGCCACCGCCGCGCGGGACGTGCCGATCGGCATGGGCGTCTCCGTCGCGATCTGGGACGACGACCTGCACCAGGCGCTGGAGCCGGGCGTCCCCACGCCGCGGGCGCGGCTGGACCTGGTCCGGGCGATCACCGACGCCGGCCTGCCGTGCGGGGTGTTCCTCGCCCCGGTGCTGCCCGGGCTCACCGACCGGCTCGACCACCTGGAGGCCGCGATCGCGGCGATCGCCGAGGCCGGCGCCACCGGGGTCACCGTGCTGCCGCTGCACCTGCGCCCCGGTGCCCGGGAGTGGTTCACCGCCTGGCTGTCCCGGGAGCACCCCACTCTGGTGCCGCGCTACCGGAAGCTGTACGGCCGGGGTGCCTACGTCCCCGCCGACTACCGGTCCTGGCTGGCCGGCCGGGTCGCACCCCTGCTCACGCGGTACGGCCTGGACCGGCAGAGCGGCGGCACCGCCCGCGGGGTGGACACCGGCTCGGCCACCGGGCTGCCCGGCGACGAGTCGGCCGGCTTCCCCGCTGGCAGCCTGCCCAGCCGGTCCGGGAACGAGGTCCGGAAGGCGGCCGGGGAGCCCGAACAGCTGGCCCTCTGCTGAGCCGGGTCAGCCGGCCAGCCGCCCCGTCCGGTGCACGCTCCGCAGCGCCCGCACGGTGCCGCGGGGTGCGACCGGCGGGGCGCCGGCCGCCAGGGCGAGCCGGCGGTAGGAGTCGTAGGAGAGGGTCAGGTAGACCACGGCCAGGGCATCGGCCGCTGGGCGGTGCCGGGGCAGGGCGGTGGCCTGCAGGTGACGCCCGGTGTTGGCCGCGTGCTTGGCGAACGTCGTCTGCAGCGCCTGGGTGGACAGCCGCCCACCGATCCGGCTGTCGACCCCCGGTCCGCGGCGGAGCGCCGGCAGCACCCAGGGGCTCGCGGCCAGCGCCGGGAAGCGGTCCCGGGTCGCCTCCCACGCCGTCCACGCCTGCGTGGCGCCGCGGACGGTCCAGTCGCCGTCGTCGGTGCTGATCCGGAGCCCCCGGCCGGACACGTCGACCTGGTCACGGCGCAGTGACCGGAACTGACCCACCGTCGCCGGCCACTGCAGGGCCAGCGCACACCACGCCACCGTGCGCAGGTGCTCGGGCTGGTCGCTGCGGATCTCGGTGAGCGGCCGCAGGTCCAGCACCGGGGGGTCCGGTTCCGGGGTGTGGGGGAGTGGCAGGTCCAGCCCGCCGTAGCGGGCGACCTTGCTGTAGAGGGTGACCGTCGCCGGCTTCCAGCCGCGTGCAGCGGCGAGCTCATCGAGCCCCCCGGCGGCGAGGTCGTCCGGTCCCAGGTCGAGTTCCAGCGCGGCCTCGACCAGCCGGCGCCACTGCGTCTCGTACCCCCGCGGTGCCGCCAGCCGGCGCCAGGCGGTCTCCGACGGGGGGACGGGCATGTGCGGCAGCGGAGGCTGCCACCGACCGGACATGAACCGATACTACCGTTATCCCCAACAGCGTCGCAAAAAAATTCTGTGGTCACCTGCCAAAGACAGCATCACGGCACCCTTCGGGCGCCGCAGCAGCGACACCCCGGAGCCACCGAGAAACACCGCCCCGGTGATCATGGCGACGTGCGCACAGTGGGGGTCGAGGAAGAACTGTTGGTCGTCTCCGAGTCGGGCACCCCCGTGCCGCTGGGCCCCGAAGCGCTGGAAGCTGCGGCGCGGCACGGGGAAGGGGAGACCGTCGCAGAGCACGACCGCGCCGAACTGGGGGAGGACGGCGGCGCACCCGAGGCGCACCTGGTGCCCGAGCTGAAGGAACAGCAGATCGAGCTGGGCACCCGGGTCTGCCGGGACCTCGACGAGGTGACCGCCGAGCTGATCTGGTGGCGGTCCCGGGCCGATGCCGCCGCCGGATCGGTGGGCGCGCGCGTGGCGGCCCTGGCCACCTCGCCGGTGCCGGTGCGGCCGGTCGCCACCCCGGGACGGCGGTACGCCCGGATGGCGGAGACGTTCGGGCTCACCGCCGAGGAGGTGCTGACCTGCGGTTGCCACGTGCACGTCTCCGTGGAGAACGACGAGGAGGGCGTCGCCGTCCTCGACCGGATCCGCGTCTGGCTGCCCGTGCTCACCGCGCTGACCAGCAACTCCCCGTTCTGGAGCGGCCGGGACACCGGCTACGCGAGCTTCCGCTCCCAGGTCTGGAACCGCTGGCCCTCCGCCGGCCCCACCGAGCGGTTCGGCAGCCCGGAGGCCTACCACCGGCTGATCGCCGACCTCACCGCGACGGGCACGGTGCTGGACGAGGGGATGGTCTACTTCGACGCCCGGCTGTCGGCCTCCTGGCCCACGGTGGAGATCCGTGTCGCCGACGTGGTGCTGCGGGTCGCCGACGCCGTCCTGCACGCCGGGCTGGTCCGGGCCCTGGTGGAGACCGCCGCTCGTGAGTGGCGGGCCGGGCTGCCCGCCCCGGCCGTCCCCACCGAGCTGGTCCGCGTCGCCGCCTGGCGGGCCGGGCGTTCCGGCCTGGACGACGTCCTCGTCAACCCCCGCTCGGGCCGCCCGGCGCCGGCCGGTGAGGTGCTCGACGCACTGCTGGCGCACGTCCGCCCGGCGCTCGCCGACGCCGGGGACCTCGAGCGGGTCGAGGACGGCCTGGCCGAGCTGCGTGGGCGTGGCACCGGCGCCCGGCTGCAGCGGACGGTGCTCGCCGAGACCGGCGACCTGGCCGCCGTCGTCCGGGAAGCGGTCGCGGCCACCCACGTCAGGTGACCGGGCCGACCTCCGGGACCGTTGGTTAGGGTCCGCTCATGCACACGGCCAGCTGGGGCGACGTCGTCCGTCGCGACCTCTTCGGGCCCCGCCCGGACCCGCGTGACCGGCCCTACCGGTTCGTCATCCGGATGGCGCTCGTCGTGTTCCGGCTCTTCGGCTTCCGCTTCGACGTGCGGGGGAGCGAGCACGTGCCCACCTCCGGTGGCGCGATCGTGTGCAGCAACCACGTGAGCTACCTCGACTTCACCTTCCTGGGTCTGGTCGCGCTGCCGCAGCACCGCCTGGTCCGGTTCATGGCGAAGGTCTCGGTCTTCGGGCACTGGTTCGCCGGGCCGTTCATGCGGGCGATGCAGCACATCCCGGTGGACCGGAAGGCCGGCGCCGCGGCCTTCGACTCCGCGGTGCGCGCGCTGAAGGACGGGCAGGTCGTCGGCGTCTTCCCCGAGGCGACGATCAGCAGCTCGTTCACCGTGAAGGACCTCAAGGCCGGCGCCGCACGGATGGCCCTGGACGCCGGGGTGCCGATCCTGCCCGCCGCCGTGTGGGGCGGGCAGCGGATCGCCACCAAGGGACACCCGGTGGTGCTCAAGCGCGGGGTGGCGGTGACGGTGATCGTCGGCGAGCCGATCGTCCCCGGGCCGGGGGAGAAGGCGCAGGTGCTGCTGCGGCGCACCCGGGCGGCGATGGAGGAGCTGCTGGCCGAGGCCCAGCGCAGCTACCCCGACCAGCCGGCCGGCGACGACGACCGCTGGTGGCTGCCGGCCCACCTCGGCGGCTCCGCACCGACCCCGGAGCAGGCCACGGCGCTGGCCACCGGGCACGCCGCTGGCCACCGGGTCACGCCGAAGGCACCGCACCCGGTGGCGCGCCTGCGGCGGCGGCTGGCCCGCCGCGGCCGCTGAGCCCTCTCAGCGCACCGGCCCGAGCTCCTCGCGGGTGCGCGGCGGCACGAGCTCGCGCTCGTAGCTGCGGTGCCAGAAGGCACCGGACTCCCGCCGCTCCTCGCGGGTGGTGAACCGGTAGCGGTACAGCGACACCCGGACGGCGGCCGGCGGGCGGTCGCCGAACGGGGCGGAACGGAGCAGCCGCAGCGTGGCCGGGTCGGCGTCCAGCAGCTTGCCCAGGAACGCGGTCAGCCAGCTGCGGCCGTAGGCGGGGGAGAGGGCGACGAACCACATCAGCCAGTCCAGCCGCAGGTGGTACGGCGCCACCTGCGGCGGACGACGGCGGGGGTCACCGGGCTTGCCGCGGAACTCGTACTCCCGCCAGACGGCGTCCGGTCCCCGGCCGTCGGTCGCCTCGACCACCAGCTCCCGGCGCACCCGGGTGACCGACCCGAAGGCGCCGTAGCTGTTGACCAGCCGCAGCGGGTCGAAGCTGGTGTTCATCCGCTGCTGGCGGGACAGCAGGTTGCGCACCGGCGCGACGCTGAGCACGGCGACCAGCACCGCCAGGCCCAGCGAGACGCCGGTGAACCAGGTGGGGGAGCTCAGCTGCGCGGGCGGGTCGACCGGCAGCACGGCGGCGTACCAGCTGCCGTCGATCAGCGCGAGTGCGAGCACCAGGGTCAGCCAGTTGAGCCAGGCGAAGTTGCCGCTGATCACCAGGTAGCCCTGGGTGACCACGACGACCAGCGCGGCGATGCCGGCGACCGGCTGGGGAGCCAGCAGCCCGAACACGACCACCAGCTGGGTCACGTGGTTGGCCAGCGTCTCCACCCGGTGCAGCCGCGGCGGGAGCCGGTGGAACCACCAGCTCAGCGGGCCGGGCATCGGCTGGGTCTCGTGGTGGAAGTCCAGGCAGGTCAGGTCCCGCCAGCAGCGATCGCCACGGAGCTTGATCAACCCGGCGCCGAACTCCACCCGGAACAGCAGCCACGCCACCAGCCACAGCGCCAGCGTGGGCGGCGCGACGTGCGCCGGGCCCAGGAAGACCATCAGGAAGCCGGTCTCCAGCAGCAGGGTCTCCCAGCCGAAGCCGTACCAGATCTGACCCACGTTGACGATCGACAGGTAGAGCGCCCAGAGGGTCAGCCACAGCGCCATCCAGCCGGCCACCGGCAGCCGGTCGGCCAGGCCGACCAGCACGGCGAGCGACAGCGCGATCCCGGTCCAGCAGACCCCGGCGAACAGCCGGTCGGACCAGCGCCAGTGGAACAGGCTCGGCGCCCGGCGGAAGGAGGAGTGCCGGAGGAACCGGGGGACCGGGGTCAGCCCGTCGGTGCCCAGCAGCGCAGGCCCCTGCCGCAGCGCCGCGACGAACGCGAGCAGGTAGACCACCGCCACGCCCCGGGTGACGACCAGGCGGCTGAGCCAGGCGTCGGGGTCGCTGAACCACTCCACCGGTCGCTCACCCGTCCGGCGCGCTGAGCCGGAACGCCTCGACCTCGGTGCCGTACCAGCGGCGGGTGCGGCCCAGCGGCTCCATGCCGAGCCGGCCGCAGACGGCCAGGGAGCGGGTGTTGTCCGGCCGGACCACGGCGTACACCTCGACCAGCCCCTCGCTGAACGCCCGGTCGATGACGGCGCGGGCGGCCTCGGTGGCGTAGCCGGACCCCCAGCTGTCCGGGTGCAGGTGCCAGCCGACCTCCACCTCGCCGACCCCGTTGGGCAGCGGCTTGAGCAGCACGGTGCCGGCGACCGGGCCGCCGTCGCGGGGCTCGATCGCCCAGCACCCGTGCCGGTCGTCCAGCTGGTGCACCAGCTCCCAGCGCGCCACCAGGTCCGCCGGCGGCACCGTGGGCGGGCCGCCGAGCCAGCGGGTCACCTCGTCGCGGCGGTACAGGTCGGCCAGCCGGGCGAGGTCGGCCTCGTCCGTCGTCCAGGCGCGCAGGCGCAACCGGTCCGTGCACAGCAGCTCCACCGGTCCTGGCTACCGCCGTGGTGCCGGCCGGAAACCCCTCCGGCCCCGCAGCAGGGTCCCGCCGCGAGCCTGCGAGTGGTGGCGGCGGGGCCCGTCAGCAGCCCACGGGGGAGAGGGCGCCGGCGCCCTGCTCGGCCCACCAGGCCCGCCCGGACGCCGGCAGGGTGTGCAGCGGGTCGTAGTAGACGTGCCGGCGGTCCAGCGCGTCGGCGTCGGCGCGCTCGATGCCGGTGCGGTAGTTCTTCGTCCACCAGCTGATGCCGCGCTCGCGGTCGTACTCGGCGACCTGGTGCACCCAGCGCTTGCCGACGTAGGGCACGTCGCAGACGATCCGCGGGGTGGCGAAGCCGGGCAGGTAGCCCATCAGGTCGTGCTGCAGCGTCTGGGCGTGTGCGAGGGAGATCCGCCAGTGCTCGGCGCTGGGGATCATGTCGCACATGTAGAAGTAGTAGGGCGTGATGCCGGCGCCGTCGAGCAGCGCGAAGCACAGGTCCAGCAGCTGCCCGGCGGTGTCGTTGACCCCGGCCAGCAGCACGCCCTGGTTGCGGACGTCGCGCACCCCGGCGGCCAGCAGGGCCCGGGTCGCCTCGGCGACCAGCGGGGTGACCGACTGGGCGGCGTTCACGTGGGTGTGCACCGCGAGCGCCACGCCGCGCTCCCGGGCGGTCATGGCCAGCCGGGTCATCCCGGCGACCACGTCGTCCTGCAGCCAGTGCTGCGGCAGCCCCATCAGCGCCTTGGACGCCAGCCGGACGTCGCGCACCGACTCGATCTCCAGCAGCCCGGCGACGAACGCCTCCAGGTTCCGGAACGGCAGGTTCGCCACGTCCCCACCGGACACGACGACGTCGCGCACGCCGGGGGTGCGGCGCAGGTAGGCGAGCATCTCCCCGTGCCGGTCGACCGGCTTGAGGTCGAACTTGAGCTTGGCCACCGCCGGGGTGGAGTTGCCGACCAGGTCCATCCGGGTGCAGTGGCCGCAGTACTGCGGGCAGGTGGGCAGCAGCTCGGCGAGCACCTTGGTGGGGTAGCGGTGGGTGAGCCCCTCGACGGCCCACATCTCGTGCTCGTGCAGCGAGTCCCGGGCGGCGTGCGGGTGGCTGCCCTGCTCGCCCGGCAGCCGGTCGGAGGCCACCGGGAGCATGTACCGGCGCACCGGGTCGGCGAGCACGGCGGCGGTGGTCGGGACGGCGTCCGGGGCGATGGTGTTGAGCATCTGCGGCGGGAGCAGCAGCGACATGGTCGCCCGGCCGGCCTGGTCGGCCTCGACGTCGCCATAGAAGGACTCGTCGAGCAGGTCCCCGTAGACGGCGCGGAGCTGCCGCACGTTCTTCACGCAGTGCGCGCGCTGCCACTGGGCGCTGCGCCACTCGGCCGCGGTCACGTCGGCGAAGCCGGGCAGCCGGCGCCAGTCCGGCTCGACGAGCTCCCGGGCGAGGTACTCGTAGGGCTGTTCCAGCACCGCTGCTCCCTCCTCCGTGGCCACGCCGTGGTGACCCTCTGGTGACTCGTCCAGCGACCCTACGGGATTTCCTACGGTCCACCGGTCGATTCGCGCTAAGTTCTCCATCAGTCAGCGCCGATGAGCGAAGGGATGTGCACCGGTGGGGATCGAGTCGCTGCACCGTGCTCTGGGGGTGCACCGGGTCGTCGACCCGCCCGGCGTGCTGCCGCAGGCGGCCACCCGGCTCGACCCCGACCCGCGCGTCGGCCCCGACGAGGTGCGCATCGCGGTCTCCCGGCTCAACCTCGATGCCGCCTCGTTCCGCCAGCTGACCGAGGCGCACGGCGGGAACGGGGACGCCGTCCGGGCGGCGGTCCTCGGTGTCGTCGAGCGCCGCGGGAAGATGCACAACCCGGTCACCGGCTCGGGCGGGATGCTGGTCGGCGTCGTCGAGGAGGTCGGCCCGCGCTCACCGCTGGGCCTGCTGCCCGGCGACCCGGTGGCGACGCTGGTCTCGCTCACGCTGACCCCGCTGCGGATCACCGACGGGCTGGCCCGCTGGGACGGGCGCAGCGAGCAGGTGCCGGCCGCCGGGACGGCGATCCTCTTCGCCCGCTCCATCGCCGCCGTCCTGCCCGACGACCTGCCGGAGCAGGTCGCGCTGGCGGTGCTGGACGTCTGCGGGGCGCCCGCGGCCACCGAGCGGGTCGTGCACCGCGCCGGGCACCGCCCCTCGGTCGCCGTCCTGGGTGCGGCCGGCAAGTCCGGCTGCCTGAGCCTGGCCGCGGCCCGCGACGCCCGCGCCGGCCGCCTGGTCGGCGTCGTCCGGGACGGTGCCGAGGCCGCGGCGCTGCGCGCGGCCGGGCTGGCTGACGAGGTGGTCGTCGCCGACGCCACCGACCCGCTGGCGGTGGCGGCCGCGGTGGGGGAGCCGGTCGACGTCACCGTCGTCTGCGTCGACGCCCCCGGCGCCGAGCACGGGGCGGTCCTCACGACGGCCGACGGCGGCACCGTGGTCTTCTTCTCCATGGCCACGTCCTTCTCGGCGGCGGCCCTGGGAGCTGAGGGGATGGCGGCAGACGTGACGATGCTGGTGGGCAACGGCTACACGCCGGGGCACGCGGCCCTGGCGATGGACCTGTACCGGCGGACGCCGGGGGTCCGGGCGCTGATCGACCCGCGGGTGGTGCGGTGAGCCTGATCGTCACCGGGGTCACCGTGGGCGACCGCGCCGGCCGGGCGGTGCACGTCGTCGACGGCCGGATCGCCTGGCTGGGCGACGCGGCCGACGCGCCCGCGGCCGACCGGGTGCTCGACGCCGAGGGGGCGCTGCTCACCCCGGCGTTCGTCGACGCCCACGTGCACGCCACCGCCACCGGTCTGGCGCTCACCGGGCTGGACCTGGCCGGCGCCGACAGCCTGCGGTCGGCGCTGGCCCGGGTCGCCGAGCACGCCGCCGCGGTGCCCACCGGCGTCGTGCTCGGCACCGGCTGGGACGAGACCGCGTGGCCGGAGGGGCGCGGCCTGACCCGGCACGACCTCGACCTCGTGGTGGGCGACCGGCCGGCCTACCTCGCGCGGATCGACGTCCACTCGGCGACGGTCTCCACCGCGCTGCTCGACCGCCTCCCTCGGATCACCGAGCTCCCCGGCTTCTCCGCCGACGGCCGGCTGCGGCTGGACGCGCACCACGCCGCGCGGCAGCTCGCCTACGGCTCGGTCGACCCGGTGCAGCGGCGCACCGCCCAGCGCGCCACCCTGGACGCCGCCGTGGCGCTGGGCATCGGCACGGTGCACGAGATGGCCGGACCGGAGGTCTCCGGCGCCGACGACCTCACCGGGCTGCTGCAGCTGGCCGCCGAGCAGCCCGGGCCCCGGGTGCGCGGGTACTGGGGCGAGCTGTTCGAACGCGGTGGCCTCGACGTCGTCACCGAGCTCGGCCTGGCCGGCGCCGGCGGCGACCTGTTCTGCGACGGGGCGTTCGGCTCGCACACCGCCGCGTTGAGCCGCCCCTACACCGACCGGCCGGACACCGCCGGGGCGCTGCGCTTCGACACCGGTCAGCTGGTCGAGCACCTGCGCGCCTGCACGCAGGCGTCGGTGCAGGCCGGCTTCCACGTGATCGGGGACGCCGCGGTGGCCCAGGTGCTCGCCGCCGTCGGCGCCGTCGTCGACGAGCTCGGCCGCGACGCCGTCCGGGCCTGCCGGCACCGGCTGGAGCACCTGGAGATGGTCGACGACGACGCGATCGACCAGCTGCGCCGCTGGGGGATGGTGGCCAGCGTCCAGTCCGCCTTCGACGCGCTGTGGGGCGGTCCGGAGGGCATGTACGCCGAGCGGCTGGGGGTCGACCGGGCGGTGGCGACCAACCCGCTGGCCGACCTGGTCGACGCCGACGTCCCGGTCGCGCTGGGCAGCGACGCCCCGGTGACGCCGATGGACCCGTGGGGCGGGGTCCACGCCGCGGTCGACCACACCACCCCCGGCTCGGGCCTGCGCCCCTTCGACGCCTTCGACGCGGCCACCCACGGCGGCTGGGTGGCCGCGCGCGCCGAGCACCCGGAGGGCCCGCTGGCCGTCGGCGCACCGGCGGACCTGGCGCTTTGGGCGACCGAACTGACCCTGTCGGGCGTGCTCGCCGGCCGCGCCCGTCCGGCCTGCCGCCGGCTGATCGTCGCCGGGTCCCCGATCGGGGAGCCGTCATGACCGCCGCCGTCGATCCGGAGAGCGAGGACCCGTGACCGGGAAGCTGACCCTGGACCCGGGGCTGGTCGGGCGGGCGCGGGAACTGGCCGCGCGGGCGGCCGCACCGGTGGTCGACCTGGCGACGGCGCACACCACCGTCTCCGTGGAGCGGGCGGTGCTGCGGCTGGCCGGGCTGACCGGCACCGACCCGGTGGAGGGCGCGGGTGAGGTGCCCTGGGTGAACCGGGTGGTGGACGCCGTCCGCGACCAGGTGGGCCTCGAGCACGGCGTCGCCCTGCCGGTCTGGCACGCGGTGGGCTGCGGCGGCACGCTGCAGGACCTCGCCGAGCAGGTGGGCGCCGGCACCGCCCGGTTCACCGTGCCCGAGGGCGCCGCCGCCGAGCGCGCCCGGGCAGCCGCCCGGGCCGCGGTCGGTGCCGGGGTCGACCGGATCGACGCGAACCGCGCGCGCCGGGAGGAGCTGGTGGCCACCCACGGCGACCCGCCCCGCCGACCGTGGATCTACCTGATCGTGGCCACCGGCGACATCCACGAGGACATCCCTCAGGCCCAGGCGGCCGCCCGGGCCGGCGCCGACGTCATCGCCGTCATCCGCTCCACCGGGCAGTCGCTGCTGGACTACGTGCCCGAGGGCGCCACCCGCACCGGCTACGCCGGCACGTACGCCACCCAGGAGAACTTCCGGCTGATGCGGGCCGCGCTGGACGACGTCGGCGCCGAGCTGGGCCGCTACGTCCGGCTGACCAACTACGCGTCCGGGCTGTGCATGCCGGAGATCGCCGTGCTGGCCGGGCTGGAACGGCTGGACATGATGCTCAACGACGCGATGTACGGGATCCTCTTCCGCGACATCAACCCGCGCCGCACCTTCGTCGACCAGCGGTTCAGCCGGATGGTGCACGCCCGCGCCGGGATCATCATCAACACCGGTGAGGACAACTACCTCACCACCGCGGACGCCGTCGACGAGGCGCACACCGTCACCGTCAGCCAGCTGCTCAACGAGACCCTGGCGAAGGAGGCCGGGCTCGCCGACTGGCAGCTGGGGCTGGGCCACGCGTTCGAGATCGACCCCGCCGTCCCAGAGTCCTTCCGGCTGGAGCTGGCGCACGCGCTGCTGGCCCGGGAGCTGTTCCCCGAGGCCCCGCTGAAGTGGATGCCGCCGACCAAGCACATGACCGGCGACGTGTTCCGCGGCTACCTGCTCGACGGCTTCTTCAACCTGGCCGGGGCGCTGACCGGCCAGGGCATCCTGCTGGTCGGGATGATGACCGAGGCCGTGGTCACCCCGTGGCTGTCCGACCGCGACCTGGCGCTGCGCAACGTGCGCTACGTGCTCGAGGCCGCCGGCAACCTGGCCGAGGACTTCCACCCGCAGCCCGGCGGGTTCATCGACCGCCGCGCGCACACCGTGCTCACCGAGGCGGTCGACCTGCTGGAGCGGATCGCCGCGCACCCGCAGGGGCTGATCCAGGCGATCGCCGACGGCACCTTCGGCATCACCAAGCGGTCCCCGGACGGCGGGAAGGGCCTGGACGGCGTCGTCGTCAAGGCCGCGGACCACTACGACCCGGCGACCGACCTGCTCACCCGGGAGGTGTCCGGTGCCTGAGACCGAACCGCGGGGGGGGGGGGGGGGGGGGGGGGGGGGGGGGGGGGGGGGGGGGGGGGGGGGGGGGGGGGGGGGGGGGGGGGGGGGGGGGGGGGGGGGGGGGGGG